>NZ_JASGFD010000069.1:0-20476 GCF_047605705.1 Silvibacterium sp.
GCAGGCGACGCACAGCGCGCCGCAGCGCTCTATGAAGCAGCGAGCAGCTGGGCGGCTTTCGCCGCGGGCGTCTGCGTGTTCGTCGCTGCTTCATAGAGCGCTGCGGCGCGCTGTGCGTCGCCTGCCGGCAGCAGACCAAGGCGAACGGCCTTGGAGATTCCGTAGGACGCGGTCAGGCTTACCTCTGCATCCTGTTGCCCGGCATTCTTGTGCAGCCATGGAGCCGCTGCACGCGCGGCGGCCTGCTTCCATGCGGCATTGTCATTCGCCGTTGCAGAATCCTTCCACTCTGCCGCGGGTGTTGCAGCGTAGCTGTCAGCGATCTCTTCCAGCAGGCGTGCGCCTTCAGGGGTTGCGCCGGGTTGTCCCGATGGCGCAGCAAGCGCCGGCTGCTTCCATGCTGCGGCATGACGTGCCTGATAGACAGGATCGTTACCGGCGCTCGCGTGCTCCAGTGCCGCGCTGTACCTGCTTTCTCCGGTGACGAGCAGGCATTCGAGCAGCGCGCGCGATGGCACGGTCGCTGCGTTCTGCTGCAGGTCGGCGTCAACGGCGGCCTGCACGGCGGCGTAGTCTGCGCCATCAGCAGTTTCGTGCCAGGCTGCAAGCATGGCATCGAGTGCGACGGCCTGCGTGTGCTCATCGCTGCTCTGCCCGGATTGCAATGAAGCGGCCACGGCTTTGCTGAGATCCTGCACCTGTGCCTGCGCGTGTTCAGACAGGGCCTGCAGCGATGTCTGCGCATGTGCGGCAGCAGCACAGGCGGCAATTGCCGTCACGGCACAAAGATTCCGGAGACTCTGCATGTCTTCTCTCCTTCGGAGATGAGCTGGTTGCGCGATTATCGCAGTGTCGACAGAGGTGCGGCGTCCATGTCGCTGTAGTCCTGGTTCTCGCCGCCCATGCCCCAGCAGAAAGCGTAGTTGCGCGTGCCCGCACCGCAGTGGATCGACCACGGTGGTGAAAGTACGACTTCGCGATCGCCGACGATGAGGTTGCGTGTCTCCTGCGGCGGCCCCATCAGATGGATGACGCGCGAGGTCTCATCGAGGTCGAAATAGAAGTAGATCTCCGAGCGGCGCTGGTGCGTGTGCGGCGGCATGGTGTTCCACACGGAGCCGGGCTCGAGCAGCGTGAAGCCCATGACCAGTTGGCTGCTGCGGATGCCCTCGAGATGGATGGCCTTATAGATGGTGCGGGCGTTCGCGGTCTCCGGCGTGCCCAGTTTTGTGCCCTTCAGCTCGGTGAAGCGTGCCACGGCGGTGGGGTGAGCGGCGTGTGCCGGATAGCTGAGCAGGTAGAAGACCGCGGGATTGGCCGCGTCTTCCGAACTGAATTCGATCGCCTGCTCGCCACGGCCGACGTAGAGGCAATCCAGGCGGGCGAGCGGATATTTCGTGCCGTTCACGGTTACATTTCCTGCCCCGCCGATGTTCAGCACCCCGAGTTCACGCCGTTCCAGGAAGAAGCTGGCGCGCAGTTCTTCCGGATTCGACAGAGAAAGCGTCGTGCCGAGCGGCACAGCGCCGCCGACGATCGCACGGTCGAGATCGGTGAGCGCGAGTGTGAGCTTGCCCGGGGTGAAGAGCCCATCGACGAGAAAGGTGGAGCGCAGCTCTTCGGTCGTCATGCCGGGATAGCGCACAGGATCGGCCATGGTGTGAAATCGCATCGTCTACTGGTCCACCTTGATGACGTAATACGTGAAGGTCTTGCCGGGCGCGACCAGCGTCTGGTGCGGTGTGCCGGGCGCGATGTGGATGATGTCGCCGGTCTGCATGCGATGCTCGGTGCCGCCGGTGATGCCGGAGCCACGTGTCTCGCCGGGCTTGGCCATGGAGGCGCCTTCGATGGTGCCGCCGGTGATCTCGGTCGCTTCTCCATCGAGCACGAAGAAAATATCTGCCGCGTGATCGTGCTGCTCCGCGCCGCCGGAGCGCGTGCGCACGGTGAGCATGGTGAAGTGGCCGGGATATTTCTTGAGCGTCACACTCGCCGTACCGGTGGGACTGGCCTTCGCCTGGCTCAGCAGGCCCGCGGCCTGGGCCTTCCACTGTTCGGAGGTGAACTCATCGAAAGGAGCCACGGGCGATGCCGGAGCGGGTGCCTGTATCGCGAGCGCGGGCCACGCGCATGTCAGCGTGAGGCAGAAGAGGAGCAGGTGCTTGCGTGATGCGGATATGCTCATGAGAGGTCCGAATCGAGTGGGGGTTTCGGGTGTGCGCGAACCATGTTCGCGCAGAGGGCAACATCTTTGCACACGCCTAAAACAACAGGCAATTTACTTCCGATGAAAGTCATCGAAACGCGGAACTAAATCGCGCACAGCATGCGGGCATAACGCGCGACGTCTTCATGCACCGCGGATTGGCCTTTTGCGTCGAGCGCTGCAAGCTGCAAAGCAAAGTTGCCGACGCTGCTGCTCTCGACCGCGCCGGTGCAAATGGTCTTTCCCGTTGCCTGCTGTGTCCATTCGCGGAGCAGTGCGTTGCGGCTGCCGCCGCCTACGAAGTAGATGCAGTCGATGGTGTGGCCTGCCAGTTCTTCGAGTTGGCCGAAAACCTTTGCATAGCGAGAGGCGAGGCTGTGGAAGATGAGCGAGGCCATCACGGGCGCGCCGGCCGGTGATTCGTCCAGCGCGGGCAGGCCATACTGTTTGCGTTGCGCGTTGATCCGCGCAGGCATGTCACCCATGCGATGCAGTTCAGGGTCGTCCACGTCGAGCGCGACATCGGGCATCTCTGTTCTGCATGCAGCTTCGCACAGGTCCTCGATGCTCCACGCCGCGCCTACCTTGCACCATGCGTCCATGCACTGCTTTAGCAGCCACATGCCGTTCATGTTCTTCTGCAGTAGATAGCGCGATCCGTCGAGACCCATGTTGGTAAATTGATGCGTTCGCGCTCGCTCGTCATTCACCGGATGATCAAGCGGTATACCGAGCAGCGACCATGTCCCGCAGCTTATATAGCCCCAGCGTCCCGCTTCGGCGGGGATGCCGGTGATGGCAGAGGCGGTGTCATGGCATGCGGGCGCGATGACCTTTGTATGCCGAAAGGCTTCGAGATCGGCCAGTGGCCCTTGCATGGAGCCAAGCACTGTTCCCGGAAGAACGATCTGTGGCATTGTCGATGCGTCGATATCTGCAGCGTTGAGAATCTCGCGCGACCACTGGCGGCTCTCAAGCTCGACCATCTGCGTGTGCGTGGCGTTGGTGTATTCGGAGACGCGTACGCCGCTCCAGCGCGCAAGCAGGCTTTCGGGAAGATTGAGCCAGCCCGTGCCTGCATCGAGCCCATCGAGCCGGTCAGCATAGAGCTGATAGAGCGTGTTCAGCGGCTGCAGCTGCAGGCCGGTGATTTCTCGCAGCCGTGCGGGTGAAATCTTCTCATGGAGCAACGGTTCTGCTGCTGCGTTGCGCTCATCGCGATAGCAAAAAGGAGCGGCCAGCGGCTGGTTCTCTGCGTTTAGGCGAACGTAATCGACGGCCCATCCATCGACTCCAACCGAGGCAATGCCTTCGGGCGCGAGGTCGGCGCAGCGGCGCATTCCCTCTTCGACTCCGGCGACGATGGCGTCATATGGCCAGCGCAGGGAGCTGTCTTCGGCCTGCACCGGGCCGTTGGGAAATCGGTGCACAAGTGAAATATGCGGTTTGCTGCCGGATTCTGATTGGGGCCAGCGGAGCAGGCTCACCCGGCAGCTCTCCGCGCCAAGGTCGACGGCAATGGTCGCCTGGCGCGGAGTGTCGTTTGCCGTGGTCTCAGACCCGCTGCTCACCGCAGGAAGGCCTCGATGAGGCCACCATCCACGGGGATGATGTGGCCGGTGGTGCAGCGTGAAAGCGGTCCGGCGAGGAACAGGATCGCCTCGGCGTTGTCCTTCGGGTCGATGGGCACGTGCGTGAGCGTGCGCTGTGCGTAGAAAGCAGCCAGTGCGTCGCGCAGTTCGTCGTCCGTCGCCGACTCTTCAAAAGGAATGCTGTACTTGCTGAGCGATGCCTTCACGCGATCACGTGGGAACATCGTCGATCCCTTGACGACGGTAGCCGGGCTGATGCCGTTGACGCGCACCAGCGGCGCCAGACCGACGGCGAGTTCGCGCACCAGGTGGCTGAGCGCGGCCTTGCTTACGTCATAGGCTTCGCTGCCGCGCTTGGGCACGACTGCGTTCGCCGAGCTGGTGAGCACCAGCGTCGCCTCGAGCCCCTGCTTCTTAAGCAGCACGTGTGCTTCTTCGGCGAGACGGAAGTTGCTGGTTACGTTGATGTCGAGCGTGAGGCCCCACTGCTCGTCGCTGATGACGCCGGTGGGCGACGAGGGGAAGATGGCCGCGGTGTTGATGATGATGTCGACACCGCCGAACTCCGCCACCGTGGCCTCGAGCGCGGCCTTGATCGCATCGCGTTTCGTGATGTCGATGGAGGTGTGGGCGACGGCTTCCTTGCCGGCGATGACCTTGCACTCATCCGCGACGCTGGCCGCGCCTGCCGTGTCGCGGTCGGCAACGACAATGTGCGCGCCGCGCTCGGCTGCGAGCAGTGCGACTTCGCGCCCGATGCCGCTGCCGCCGCCGACGATCAGTGCGATCTTGCGGCTGAGCTGCTTCTCGGGCGGCTGGCGGCGAATCTTCGCCTCTTCGAGCGCCCAGTACTCGATGCGGAAGGCCTCGCTGGGCGGCAGCGCCACGTAGTTATCGAAAACGGTGAACTGATCGGCCGTAGCAGCGGGGCCGGCCTGCGGAATCTCCTTGCAGTCGATGCCGCCGCCGAGCGCGCCTGCGCCGCGCATCACGCCGATGGCGTTGATGTAGAACTCGCCGGTGAGCCGCGCTTCCGTCTTGTTCTTGCCGAAGGTGAACATGCCCACGCCCGGCAGCAGCACCACGGTGGGGCTGGCGTCGCGCTGCTTCGGCGAGTCGGGAAGCGCGTGCTTCGTGTAGTACTCGGAGTACTCGGCGCGATAGGTCTCAAGCGCCGTTTCGATGACCGCGGGAATCGATGCCGGATCGCCGGCCGGATCCCACTTGAGGAACATGGGGCGGATCTTGGTGCGGATGAAGTGATCCGGGCAGCTTGTGCCTAAATGTGCCAGCTGCTCCGCATAGCTGGAGTTCACGAAGTCGAGCACGGATGCGGTGTCCGTGAAGGAGCCGATCCAGCGCTGCTTGCGAGAGACAGCGCCGCGCAGCACCGGCATCACCTTCGCGGCGATGGCCTTGCGCTCGTCGTGACTCTTGACCTTCGCGCCACCGAAGCGGGTGTGGCCTTCGCGGGCTTCGTGCTTCGCGATGAACTGACCGAACTGGTCGATGATGGTGATGGTGTTGAGGTAGCACTCGCGCTGCGTTTCGCCCCAGGTAAAGAGGCCGTGGCCGCCGAGCACGACGCCATCGCAGCCGGGCGTTTCGGCGACGATCTGCCGCAGCATCATGCCCAGCTCAAAGCCGGGGCGCTGCCAGGGCAGCCACGCCAGCTTGTGGCCGTACTCTTTGTTGAACTCGTCCATCTTCTGCTTGCCGTTGGCCGAGGCCGCGAGCGCGATGCCCCAGTCGGGGTGGAGATGGTCGACGTGCGGAAAGGGCAGGAAGCCGTGCAGCGGGGTATCGATGGAAGCAGCCGTGGGATTGTTGGCGAAGGTCACCAGCGGATAGAGCGCGACCATCGCGTCCTCCTCCGCCACGCCCTTGTATTGCGCTTCGAGCTGCAGCAGTCGTTCGAGATAGAGTGTCGCGAAGCCTGCGCGCTTGATGGAGCCGAGATCGCCGCCCGAACCCTTGACCCACAGCACCTTGACCGGCTTGCCGCTGACAGGATCGATCTGTTCGAGCTTCGAGCTGGTGTTGCCGCCGCCGAAGTTCGTGATCCGCAGGTCGGAGCCGAGGAGGTTGGAGCGATAACGCAGCAGTTCCGGCTCATCGAGCTTCGAGGCGACCGCGTCGTCCCACTTGTCTTCGAGAAAGTGCAGGGTCTTTACTTCGTTTAGCAATCCGCTCATCACCGCAATCCTTCCTTGCTTTTTGGCACGGTCATCATCTCACGCGAAATAACAATACGGCAAAAGTTCCTCATTTGAAATCATGAAGAAATAGAGCCACGCCGCTCTGCCTGAAAGGGATATCAGGTTTTGGGGGCGTTCGGCCAGCAATGCAGCATTTCCCATGTGCGCTTTACGGATGATTGTGGGAAGGGTGTTTGTGGCCCACTCAAGCCAGCTTCGGGCTTGAATGGGCCACCGTTGTCCTCTTGCGAACCCACGTCTCAGAATCGAGACGTGGGCACCCGGCTTCGGTCGAGGTGACAGATTCATTGTTTCGCGCCGGTTTATTCGGCGAGCGATTCCCGGGTTACGGTCCTGTGGGTAACGTAGTTGTAGGGCGGGACGGTCTGTCCGCGGAGCAGGGACATGCCCAGAACGATCAGCGCCGGTCCGTAGCTGGCAGCCTCGTGCGAGACGGTGCCGATGAGAGACGATCCGGGTCGCTTCATCTCTGCGACAGCCTCGGCAATGCAATCCTGGCCGACGACGGCGACCTGCTTCTCGCGCTTGGCCGCGCGGATGGCGGCGATCGCGCCCAGGGCGCTGGTGTCCGTGGCCGCGGCGATGAGGATGTGCCTGTCCTTCGGGTGGGCGGCGAGAAATTCGGCAACGAGCTTCTGGCTGCGATCCTTCATGCCGCGGCCGTCCATGCGGACGAAGACCTCGGGAGGGGTTTTCGGGAGCGCGCGGCGAACCGCCTCAAATGCGCCGGAGACGCGACCCTGTACCAGTTGGCCGGCTTCGGGCAGGTCGAGGCCCAGCACCCAGCTGACGCGGCTGCTCCACTGCTCTACTGCATGCTTTGCCAGAAGTTCGCCTGCCTCGAGTCCCACGCGGAAGTTGTCGACGCCAAAGTAGACAGCATTGGGGTGGGGGATATCGACGGCGATGAGCGGGATATTCGCAGCTGCGATGCGGTCGCCGATGATCGGCGCGACTTCTTCATCCACCTGCAGCTCGATGGCAAGGTCGACGCGGCGGCGGATGAGTTCCTCGGCGTTTTCGACCGCGACCTTGGGGTCGTAGCGGTTGTCGAGGACCAGCAGTTCGACACCTGCGCGGGTGGCCGCCTCTTTCAGGCTGGCTGTGACTTCATTCGAGAAGGGCATTTCGCCGCTCTGGCCGGCGAAGCCGAAGCAGAGCTTACGCTGCCGGGCTACGTGGCGATAGCTGCCGTCGGGCAGTTGGGCCACGTAACCGCGGTGCACGAAGGTCTTCATCACGCGGTAAACGGTGGTCTTCGAGAAGCGCGTCTTTGCGTGCAGCTCGGCCAGCGTCATCGGCTGCGTGGTGTTCTGCAGAATCTCGAGGACATCCAGTGCCTTGGAAAGCACCGGAATCAGGTAGAGACGTCGGTCGGTTCGCGCCAAGGCTTCCTCACCGCTCAGAGTTTTCGGCTGCGGTACCTCGGATTATAGAAGTTCCCTAATGGATTTTGTCTCGCCTGCGATTGCAAATGCCGCTCTTCTGCAGGATTGCGGCTTTTTGCTATGCGCAGGCGCTCCCATTTGTTTCCGGTTATGCGTAGGCGGAAGATCCCCCGGCGTTGCGCTCCCGGCGCTCCTCTGCGCGGCGGGCCACGTATCCGCTGGCTTCGAGAGCCGCCAGCGGGCTTTCCGCGAGGCCGCGGGTCGCACGCCATTCGCGTACCAGCGGACGCACATCGGACCAGAAGGCATCGCGGAAGAGCTCTTCGGCCGCGACGAGACTGCGGGCATCCTGGAGTTCCGCCAGCCTGGCCTGGTCGATGAGGGCCGCGCGTGCGTAGAGTTCCTGCGCGGTGACCACGCTCTGCACCATCGCCTCGACCTTGCCCTTCATGTTATGGCTCTGGTCGATCATGTAGGCCACATCGGCATCGGCGCCTTCGCCCGCGCTCAGCAACTCATGGAAGATGCGGAAGAGTTGATAAGGATCGATGGAGCCGAGCGTGAGATCGTCGTCGGCGTACTTGCGGTCATTGAAGTGGAAGCCGCCGAGCGAGCCGGTGTGCAGCAACCAGGCCACAATCTGCTCGATGTTGGTAGCCGGGGCGTGATGGCCGGTGTCGACAAGCACCTTGGCCTTTGGTCCACAGACGCGCGCGAGGTGCAGCGCCATGCCCCAGTCGGCGATGTCGGTGTGATAGAAGGCTGGCTCGAAGGGCTTGTACTCGATGAGCAGCCGCTGGCCTTCGTCGAGCTTTGCGCAGGTGGCGAGCAGCGCCTCCTCGACCCACGCGATGCGCCGCCGGACGCTCTGCGTGCCTGGATAGTTGGAGCCGTCGGGCACCCAGAGCGAGATGTCGCGCACGCCGAGTGCCTGGGATATGGCGACGGAATCGAGCAGGTGGCCGGTTGCCTTTTTCCGCACGGCCGGATCGGGGTTGGCGATGGAGCCGAACTTGTATTCCTGCTCCTGAAAGAGGTTCGGATTGATGGAGCCCGCGCGTACACCGTGCTCGGCCTCGAGCGCCCGTACCCGTGCGACATCCTTTTCGCCGTTCGGCAGATCCCACAGAACATGCAGGGCGACGGTCGGCGTGCAACCGGTGAGGCGGTTCACCTCGCCCGCGTCGGCAAATTTCTCTTCGAGCGAGGTCGCGGCGGCGGGTTGCAGGTATTTGCCGAAGCGCGTTCCGGTGTTCGCGAATCCCCAGGAGGGAATTTCGATGCGGAAGCGGTCAAGCGCCGCGAAGACCCTGCTTCGCGCGTCGCTGCCTGAAATGCCGTGCCCTTCGGTCCCGATGCTCATAGTCGTTCCGTTCCCTTCGTGGAGAGTCACCCTGTGGGATGAAGGTCTATATCTATCACAAAACAATTTCCCATATGAATCTCGTTCCGCGGCAAGCGCTGCCGGATCCGGTCGAAGCCAGGTCTATTTCAAATAGGGTATAGTTTCAGATTCGCAATACCGAACGAGTAAAAACGAACTCTGCCATCAAGAGGTTACGCCCGTGGGCGCCAATCCCGTACTCGGCATTTTGTTCCACTGGATCGGGGGCTTCTGCTCTGCGACCAACTTTATTCCTTTTCGCCGTATTCGCCGCTGGTCGTGGGAGATTTACTGGATCGTGCAGGGCGTCGCGGCGTGGCTCGTTGCGCCGCTTCTGGTCGCGTCGCTCTTCGTCCCGCATGTCTTCACGATCCTGCGCAACTCGCCGCATAGCGCCATCGGCTATGCGATTCTCTTCGGCGTGCTGTGGGGCATCGGCGGGCTCACCTTCGGGCTCTCGGTCCGTTACCTGGGGATCGGTCTCGGCTATGCCATCTCGCTCGGCCTTTGCACCGCCTTCGGTACGCTGATTCCGCCGATCTACGCGGGAACGATGGGCTCGATTGTGCATACGCCTTCGGGCCGCATGGTCATGCTCGGCATCGGTGTCTGCCTTGCCGCGGTGGTGGTGAACGGCTTTGCCGGTTGGTCGAAGGAGCGCGAGGTTACGCCGGAGGACAAGCTCGAGGCGGGCGAAAGCGAGTACTCGCTGTTGCGCGGCGTTTCGGTGGCCATCTTCGCCGGGGTCATGAGCTCATGCTTTAACTTTGGCCTCACGGCCGGCGCGCCGATCGGGCAGGTGGCTTCGCGGGAGCTGCAGGCCGCGGGCAGACTGCAGATCTGGCACAACCTGCCGGTGCTGATCGTGGTGCTCTGGGGCGGGTTCCTGACGAACCTCGTATGGTCGGTGATCCTGATTTTGAAGAACCGTTCAGCGCGGCAGTTCGCGGGGCAGCCGGGCCATAACCCGATGCGCGCCGGGCACCTGACCGGCGAGACGATGCTGCATGTCGATCCGCGCGAGCTGATCCAGCGCATCGCTCCCGGCATCCTGGCGCAGAACTACCTCTTTGCGGCGAGTGCGGGCATCATCTGGTACTTCCAGTTCTTCTTCTACTCGCTCGGGCAGACGAAGATGGGCCGCTACGACTTCTCATCGTGGACGCTGCACATGGCGTCGATCATCATCTTCGCCACGCTTTGGGGACTGGCATTTCGCGAATGGCGCGGCACGTCGCTGCGCACGCGCGTATTGGTCTCGGTAGGCCTCTTCGCGCTGATCGGCTCGACGCTGATCGTTGGGTATGGGAACTATCTGCAGACGCAGTAGGGATAGGAGATTTACTCGAGGACATGAGAACGGAAGTTATAGGGAAGAAGGTTGACCTGCTTTTTGGTAGAGGCTAAGTCTATACCAAAAGCGTCAGCCGTTGGAAGCAGGCTTAATGGGCGTTACCTGTTTAGATTGAACTTGGAACATTGATTGTAGTCTCAAGATATGTCGGGCGTTGTTCACCATTGGCCAGACCGCCATCATGCTCCAGAAGCAGGAGAATAATCCAAGTAGTTGCATTGTCGAGCGGTGCTCGTTCAAATAGGCGCAAGGCACCATCAATATAGCCGAGCCTATAAATATGAGATTGGTGACAACGAATGCCATCTGAATTGGCTCAAGTGCGTTACGCGAAGCGAGCCACTTCCCGAATTCTGATGCTGCGAGAAAAAAGAGGCCAGCCCAGATAGCGACCGAAGCTGCGAACAGATAGAGCAATATGGATAAACAGTTGATCGCTTGGGCGTGCATGAATAGAGCACAGTTCTTTGCCCCACAAAAGTTTACGATGAGCGAGAGTAGTAGGCATGCGCGAAGGGGCTCTACGAGATAAGTCCGCACTGTCGCTGCTTTAGTCATCGCGATCACTGAGGCTATGGCCGAGGGAACATCTCGTCTATCTTGTCCAGAATCATGCCTGCTGCCCTTGATGGTACTCCTTTGGTTGAAGAGAGGTCACGCACCGCCTCCGTATATCCACGGAGGTTTTCAATGCGAGCCACATCGTCCCTAATGGAGAATTTTTCGGGTTTATTGTCTGCGGTATACCCTCGAAGATGGATATTCCCATTCCGATAGCCATCCAAGGCCATCTCTAACGTCGAACTTGGTAGTGTTCCGTCTTCCATATTCAAGCCTCGGTCGCTACGCATGTCCTGAGTCAGATCGCGAATACCTCCACGCTGCATAGCCTCATAAAGTTCCGCAAAGAGTGGGTTTAAGTCCGGGTTCGGGATAGCTAGAGTGGCCTGAATACGAGTGATTCGTGTAAGTCTACGTATCCTCGCATACACCGCATCCCTCGGCGGTATAGGTACGAGTCGCACCATCGAAGAAAATTCGGCCCAGCGAGCCGCTTGCCTAAGGATGGTTTCCATTGCCTGTAGCCACTTGCGGCGTTGCTGCATTATGGAAGCAACATCTTCGATTGCGACGATATGGCGATCCATATCGATGATGACATCTGCTGTTTGGGCTAGCGGGGGGCTAAATGCTGAGGTTCCAAGAACGACCCCATTAGAGCTAACTATCTTTCCAGACCTCGATATCGTCTCATGTGCGAAAGTCAAGAATATGAAGTTCCTGTCTTTCGCGATGACGGAGCCACCCCGTAGATCCCTTAGGGACCATTTCCAACGTGATCGATGGCTGTGCTGCGGATAATCGGCTCGCTCACTGACGGCCTCTTGCAGCACGCGAACCAAATCCTCATTACTGCGAACAGGATTATGGAACAAAATCTCGCGGTCGACGAAATTTAACCTGTACAGGAGAAACTCAGGGTCTTTCATGATATTGCGATAAGAATACTGGTAGAGAATGATTCGCAGAAGTCGAATCTTTGGCTAGTTGCAGAACACGGTATCTCCCCCTCGATTTTCAAGGGAGGATTCCAGTGCGGCTTCTGCGGGGCTGTCCGAAGTCTGTAATGATATGTCCTCTTAACTTTACTAATCCCGCTTGCTCTTATGCTGGGCGCGCTCGCGCCAAGTAGTGCTGAGCCGTAGCGACTCTCGTTTGCGAGAGCATCGCTACGGCCAGAGTTGAATCGTCCTGTTCTCTACAGCGTCTTATCGTCCACCTTATTGAGGGTCGCATCCGCAGCCGCGCGGCTGATGCGCACGCGCAGATCGCTCACATCTCTTAGGCGGAAGGCGGGCTGGCCGGTGGGCGCGGTGACGGCGGTGAAGTCGGCGCGTTCCACGTCGTGGAGATAGAAGGCCGGGCGTGGGTCGGGTGTCATGGCCGCGACCTCGGTGTGGCTGACCTCGAGACGCTTCACATGGCGGAAGAAGAAGCCATGCGCGGGCATGGGGCCGAACATGCCGGGGTCCGGATACTTCTCCACCTCTTCCGGCGGGGTAATGTCCGCGTAGCTGGACGGCGCGCCGCCCTGATGCTCGAGGAAGACATTCGCGATGCGGAGATCTTCGATAGCCGCCTGCGGAATGCCGGAGGCGATGGCGCACAGCTTCGAGGCCGAGTTGTAGCTGACCACGTTGTCGATGAGCACGCGCCGGAGTGTGCCGATCTTCGTTGTCTCTTTCGGTCCGCGCAGGCGCGCGCCGAGCCGGAGGAAGAGTGGCGAGGTCGTGAGGTCGCGCATGGTGATGTTGGTGACTGCGATGTCTTCGAGCAGAGCGCCGTCTTCACTTTCGAGTGCAAGGCCCTGGCAGCCCTCGAAGACGCAGTTCGAAATGGTGATGTTGCGGAAGCCGCCATTCGACTCCGTGCCGCACTTGATGCGTCCGGTGCGGAAGGGACGCCACTCCGGTGGTTCCTGTCCGGTGAACTTCTTGAATGTGCCGTCGAGCACGGTGCCGAGCTGATAGGTACCGGTGACGTAGCAGTTGGTAATGGACACATTGTCAGTGGAGCGCGCATAGCCGAGCGCGTAGCTCGACTTCGGGCAGATGCCGTCATCCCACGGCGAATTCACCACGCAGTTCGAGACGCGCACATTGCGGCAGCAATCGATGTCCATCCCGTCGCGATCGGTGTCGATGGTGAGGTTGTCGATGGTGAGGTTATCGACGCCGGTGAGCAGCAGGCCGAAGTGGCCGCCTTTGAGGATGGCGAAGTCGCGCAGCAGGACGTTGCGGCTGTTCTTGAGCGCGATGGCCTTGTTGCCTACGCCCGGCTGCTCGGCAATGTAGGCAAAGCCCAGCTGCACATGATCACGTCCGCTGGAAAGGCCGCGTCCCCAGATAAGCCCGGGCCCGGTGATGGCGACATTGTCGAGGTTCTCGCCCCAGATCAGCGAATTGTGCCAGTGGTTATGGCCGAAGTCCTGGAAGGCCTCCCATGGCGCATTCGATTCGGCTGCGTCGTAGGTGCCACCGTTGTAGCCAGTGCTCTCGCCGGTCTTTGGCGAATCCGCGGCGATGATGGCCGAGCCTGCGGCAAGCGAAAGATGCACGTGGCTCTTGAGGCGCAGGGAGAAGCAGAGGTAGCTGCCGGCGGGAAAGAAGACGGTGCCCCCGCCGGCTGCGGCCGCGGCCTCGATGGCGCGATTGATGGCCGGGCTGTCGACGGTCTTGCCGTCGCCCGAGGCTCCAAACTGCCGGACGTTGAATTGCGCAAAAGCGCCTTCCGTAGCGGAAGACATGCTGCCTGTTTGTGTTTTGCCGGAAGCCATGGCGAGGGCAGGCGCCGCGGTGGCAGCCAGGCCTATGCCGGAGAAGCGCAGCAGGTCGCGCCGCGTCGCGTCAAAGAACATCCATCCTCTCCTGTTGTGCCGTTGTTGCAGGCCATCGCACGTTCACTGCATGCGCGGCCTGCGTCTCTTCTGCGTTCTCCAGCATACACGCGGGTCGTGGGAACCTGCAGCGGGCCACGCGTGTCCAAAGGGAGAGAGGAAGGATGCACAGGGGAAGCGCTGTAAAATTTTATGGAGCGGTTTTTCCCTTCGCTCCGTCTCATAGACAACGCGGTTACGCTCGCAATGCCATGGTCCCGGCGAAGCGAGGATGTGTTTGATCTTCTGCTTTGCTTTCGCGGCGAACTTCGCTGCTTCCTGACGCGTACCTGATCCGTGCTCCAGATGTAACCCATATTCACTCTGCCCGAGACTCTGTCGAAGGAGCCTGACGCACCTCTATGCGCCGTTCTCGCTCTGTTTTCTGCTGTTGCGCCCTATGGTTGGTAGCGCTTGCATCGTTCGTCTCCGGACACCCGGCTTATGCCCAGGGTCCGATGGCCACTACCGATAACCCCGGTTCCACGACCGGTTCCATTACCGGCACCATTGTCGATCCCACCGGGGCGCTGATTCCTGGCGCTACCATTAATGCCGAGCAGTCCGGCAACGTGGTTGCTTCCGCGACCACCGATAGCGAAGGACATTACACGATTCCGGCCCTTACGCCCGGCTGCTACACCCTCGATGCCACCGCTGTCGGCTTCCAGGAGATGCATGCGGACAGCGTCTGCGTTGCGGCTGGCGCAGCCCAGCGCAAGTCCCTCACACTGCCGATCGAGGTGCAGAAGCAGCAGGCGGTCGTGAACGACAGCGAGCTGGATACCAATCCGGCCAATAACGGCAGTGCGATCGTGCTCAAGGGCGCGGCCCTCGATGCGCTCTCCAGCGACCCGACCGAGTTACAGCAGGAACTCACCGCGATGGCGGGCCCGAATCCGCAGGGAGGCAACGCGCAGTTCTATGTCGACGGTTTCTCCAGCGGCAAGCTCCCGCCCAAGTCGTCGATCCGCGAGATCCGCATCAACCAGAATCCGTACTTTTCGCAATACGACCAGATGGGCTGGGGCCGCGTCGATATCTTCACCAAGCCCGGATCGGAAAAGCTCACAGGTGGCCTCTACATTCAGGGCAACGATTCGTCGTTCAACACCAGCAACCCGTTTATTGCGGATCAGCCTCCGTACTACTCCTACATGCTCGACGGCAATGTGAGCGGGCCGGTCAACAAATGGTCTGCCTATCGAGGAGAGGTCTTCCATCAGCATGCGGTCAACGACTCCGTGGTCGATGCCGTGGTTCTCGATTCGAACCTGAACCAGGTGGCGTACAGGCTGGCTGCCATCTCGCCGACGAACACCCTCAGCTTCAACCCGGAATATGACTTCCAGGCCGGCAAGGTGCAGACCATCAAGCTGCGCTACGGCTATAACCGGACGACCGCCACGAACAGCGGAGTCAGCCAGTTCGCTCTGCCGTCGCAGGCGATTGATACCGAAAACACCGAGCAGTCGCTCGAGTTCATCGACACGCAGATCTACGGCACGCACGTCATCAATCAGACGAACTTCCAGTACGTTCGCGACCGGAATAACCAGACGCCCACGAACAACACGCCGACCATCACGGTGCAGGGTGGATTCACCGGCGGCGGCAACAATACCGGCATCAATCGCGATAACCAGGACCATTACGAGTTCCAGGATTATCTCGATGTTGAACATGGCAAGCATGAGTTCTACGCAGGCTTCCGGCTGCGCGATGTGCGCGACGCGAACGTCTCGACGGCCAACTTCAATGGCAATTACACCTTTGCCTCGATTGCGGCCTACCAGATTACCGAGCAGGGGCTGGCTGCCGGAAAGAGCGCGGCGGAGATTCGGGCCGAGGGCGGCGGCGCCAGCCTCTTTTCGCAAACCGTGGGCGCGCCCGGCATCGCGGTGAACCTGTTCGATGCCGGTGTGTATCTCGAAGAGAGCTGGAAGCCAACCAAGGACTTCAGCATGAACCTGGGCGTGCGCTATGAGACGCAGACGGATATCTCCGACCACGCCGACTTCGCGCCGCGCCTGCAGTTCGGCTGGTCCATCCCGGGCGGCAAGAACAAGCCTCCGCGCGCGGTGATCCGCGCCGGCTACGGCATGTTCTACACGCGCTTTGCCTCGACGAACGTTTTGCAGGCCCGCCGTCAGAATGGCGTCGAACAGGTGGGCTATTCGGTGACGGATCCGGACTTCTTTCCGGAGACCTGTGGCACCACTCCGGCCATCTGCTCGAGCGCGTCGGCCAGTTCGCCGACGATCTTCAGCATCAATCCCTACCTGCGCGCGCCGTATACGTCGATTGTGGATCTCGGGATCGACAAACCGCTGGGCAAGCACGCCGGCATCTCGGCAAATTTTCTCGACATCCAGGGCACGCACGACTTTCTTACCCGCAATATCAACGCGCCTTTACCGGGCACCTATAACCCCGACGATCCGACGAGCGGCGTGCGCCCGCTGGGAACCAACGAAAATATCTACCAGTACGAGTCCGAGGGCGCATCGGAGCGGAAGATCTTTTTCCTGAATGGCCATGTGCAGGTGAAAAAGGTCATGCTGTTTGCGGCCTATGCGCTGGGCAAGGCCGAGGCCAATACCGCCGGCATTTCGAGCTTTCCTTCCAATTCGTATGACCTGCACGTGGATTATGGGCGCGCCTCGGATGATGTGCGGCAACGCGCATTCCTGTTCAGCAATCTGACACTGCCGGGAAAGGTCAGCCTGAGCCCGATGCTGATCTACAGTTCGAGCGCCCCCTTCAACATCACCACCGGTACCGACCTGAACGGCGACACGGAGTTCAACGATCGTCCGGCCTTCGCGACCGACCTGACGCGATCGAGCGTCTACAAAACGAAGTGGGGCAACTTTGACGCCGATCCGATTGCCGGACAGAAAATCATCCCGATCAATTACGGAAAAGGCCCGGACCAACTGGAGGCGGATCTCAGGCTGAGCCGTGGCTTCCAGTTCGGACCGAAGGTGAAGAGCGACGGCCCTCCGCCTCCGCCACCGGCCAAGGATGCGAAGCCAGGCGCAAAGCCCGTCAAGCCGGAGATCGAGCGGAAGTACAAACTCAGCTTCGGCGCGCGCGCCAGCAACTTCGTGAACAAGGTAAACCTGGCGCCGCCCGTCGGCGTGCTCGATTCGCCGCTCTTCGGCACCTCGACGGCGCTCAATTCGGGCTTCGGCGGAAGCTCAGGCTCGGCCAACCGTACCGTTGTGCTGTTCACGGATTTCAACTTCTAAGCAGCCGCTTCGCAAGAGAAGGAGCAGACAAGGCCCGCAGGCGAGATCGCTGCGGGCTTTTCTCTTGGCGTGGCGAAGATTACGCTTCGGGCTCGAACTCGACTTCCGGGCCGGTCCACCATGCGCTGAGCGCGTTGTAGGGCTGGGTCACGAAGGTGGCGGCGAGGCGCGGCATCTGCTTCATGTCGTCGAGGAGGGAACGGCTGTCGTCGCCGACCAGCAGTGCTCCGTTCTGCATCACGTGCCAGTGGAACATGCCGGAGACAACGGTGAAGATGACCGCGCCGATGCCGAGCGCGCGCATGTTGCCGTGGTCGAGCCAGAGGTGCAGCGCCGAGTCGGCGGCGAGCGAGCCGAGCGGGATCGCCAGGACGGTGATGGTCCAGGCCAGGCGGACTGGACGCACGCCGAGTGCCTGCTGCTGCCAGGCCGAGAAGACCCCGGCGGTGAGCAGGACGTAGGCGGCTTCGACCGCGCCGAAGTGTTCGCGCTGATGGAGTGAGCTGTGAGCGAGCGCCGCCATGCAGGCGCCGGCCCGGAAAACCGCCGTAATCAGCGCCGCCTTCCAGTTCCAGTGCGTGAGTGGGTAGAGCCAGGCGTTCCGCATGTTGTTATTACGCCTGAGTTCGACCGGAGCTCTGTCAAAAAAAGGTAACAATCGCAGCAATTTATTGCATATGTGCACGAAAAGGCGACAGAACTGGCCGTCCAGGCGTTGCGCCTTCGGCCCTCGCTCCCTCTGGTCGCGACGCTAACCGCGCGGCATGTTGCCTTCGTTAGCTCGCTCCCGTTGCGAGCTCAAACTATCATTCCGACCGAAGCGGCCGCGGCCGCGCAGCGGAGGAGCCTGCAGTTCTCCTCACAAAGCGAGGACGAGGGTGCCCCGTCCAAGGTCCGCTTGGGCGGAAGGCGGCAGTTTTCAAATTAGGATGAGGAACCGCAGGTTCCTCCACTCCGCTTCTCCACCCCATTGCGCCAACTACCGGCGCGATGGGGACCCCGGTTCGCTTCGGTTGGAATGACAAATCCTTCTATCTGAGCCCTAGGAGATCACCGCGACCTTGGCTCGCTTGCCTACGCGCAGGGTGATGCGGACGTTGCCGTTCAGGGCGAACTGGGCCTGCTTATAGACCTCGCCATCGATACGGACCGCGCCTTCCTTCACCTTGCGGTCGGCCTCGGAGGACGAGGCGGCGAGCCCGGAAGCGGTGAGCAGTTTCGTCACGCGGATGCGGTTTTCGGCGTCGGGGTTCAGGTCGGAGGCGGCGATGGCCACTTCCTCGAGGCCTTCGACGTCGTCGCTCTTCTGCTGGAACTGGCGGGCCCAGTTCTCGTCCGCGGCCAGGGCCGCTTCTTCCGAGTGGAATCCGGCGACGATGGTGCGGGCGAGGCGCTTCTTGGCCTCCATGGGGTGCAGCGCGTCTGCGGCCACATCGGCCTGCATGGCGTCGATCTCCGACTGGCGGAGGTCGGTGAGCAGGGTCCAGTAGCGCCACATCAGCTCGTCGCTGATGGACATGAGCTTGCCGTACATCTCCTGCGCCGGCTCGTGGATGCCGATGAAGTTGCCGTAGGACTTCGACATCTTCTGCACGCCGTCCAGGCCTTCGATGATCGGCGTCATCAGCACGATCTGCGGCTGCTGGCCGAAATCGCGTTGCAGTTCGCGGCCTGCGAGCAGGTTGAACTTCTGATCGGTGCCGCCCAGCTCGACGTCGGATTCGAGGGCGACCGAATCGTAGCCCTGTGCCAGCGGATAGAGGAACTCATGCAGCGAAATGGGCTGCTCGTTCTGGAAGCGGGCATGGAAGTCCGCGCGCTCGAGCATCTGCGAGACGGTGAACTTCGCCGCGAGGCGGATCAGACCCTCGAAGCCGAGCGTGCCCAGCCATTCGGAGTTGAAGCGAACCTCGGTCTTTTCGCGGTCGAGAATCTGGAAGACCTGGTCGGTATAGGTCTTTGCGTTTGCGTCGATCTGCTCCCGGGTGAGCGGCTTGCGCGTGACGGAGCGGCCGGTGGGGTCGCCGATCAGCGAGGTGTAATCGCCGATGAGGAAGATCACGGTGTGGCCGAGATCCTGAAAGTGCTTGAGCTTGCGCATCAGCACCGTGTGGCCGAGGTGCAGGTCGGGTGCGGTCGGGTCAAAGCCCGCCTTCACGCGCAGCGGTTTGCCGGTCTTCCGCGACTGCTCGAGGCGCTCGCGCAGGTCGGAGACGCGGATGATTTCCGCCGCCCCTTTTTCAAGCAGGTCCATCTGCTCGTCTACAGGAAGAAAATGTGTCATCGCTTTCTATAATAGTGACCAGTGCAGCCGGTGGTACCTATGGTGCTTGCGGTTTGCGGTTCCCGCGTTTTACTCTCCTGTCGCTTTGTAGAATCAAAGGGTCAGGCCTCGCAGCCGCGCACACCTGTTCGTTTTGCTTCACTTTGCCCCACGCGGCTCTCTTCCTTGGCCTTATTTCCCCCAGGATGTGAATCTGCGTATGGAACTGTGGACGGAATACGAAGGAACAACCATTGACGGCGCTTTTCCGCTGAATCGCCTGCTGCAGCCGGAAGGCCGCAGCGCGCTCTTCGCCACCTCGGATGGGCAGGGCTCGCCCCGTATCCTTCGCCTCGTTGAATCCCATTTCGATGACGACGAAATCCTTGCCCGCTGGCGGGGCGTCGCCGCGCTCCACCATCCTCACCTGCTGCGCCTCGACGATTTCGGCAAGGTCACGCTCGATGAGACGGCGCTGGTCTATGCGGTGATGGAGCCCTCGGATGCAAATCTCGGCGAGGTGCTCGTCAACCAGAAGCTCTCCCAGGCCGAGACCCGGCAGCTGGCCGAGAGCGTGGCTTCGGCGCTCGAGGCGCTGCACTCCCATGGATTTGTGCATGAGCACGTGGAGCCGGCGAGCATTCTCGCGGTCGGCGAGGTGGTAAAGCTGCGCAGCGACTGCATCCGCGAAGCCCCGGAGGGCGCGGAAGGTCAGGCGTTGAAGCATCGGGACGTCGAAAACCTGTGCGTGGTGCTGCTGCAGGCGCTCACGGGGGCCAGGACGATCGAGACTGCCGGGCCACTGCCCGCACCCTTCGATCGCGTGATCCTCAAGGGCATCCGCGGAGAGTGGGGAGCGGCGGAGATCATTTCGACCCTGAAGCCGCCTGCGCCAATTGCTCCTGTGGCCTCTGTTGCCGCGGCACCGGTCGCCGCTGCGGCTCCGGCTGTAGCCGCGGCCTCGACTCAGGCAGCCAGCGCTCCTGCTGCTGCTGTTTCCCCGGTTTCTGCTCCTCCGGCTTCCGTTTCCCCCGTTTCTGCTTCCCCCGTTTCTGCTTCTCAGTCCGCTCCCCGTCCGGCCGTGGCTCCGGCATCGGCCGCATCGGCGCGCACGAGTACTCCTGCCGCTGGCTCGGCCTCTGGATCGACGTGGCAGGCCGATCCGGAATCGCGCTCCGCCGCGCGGGTGGCGCTGATGGCGGGCGGTGTGCTGGCGATCCTGCTCTGCCTGTGGCTGGGCTGGAGGGTTCTGCATCACACCTCGGCACCTGCCGCTGCGGCGTCACCAAAGGTCACCGTGGAGCCGGCTGCTGCTCCGGCAGCGGAGCAGCCGGAGCTTCAAAAGTATTGTCCCATCAGTCTTAAATTCTATGCTCC
>NZ_JASGFD010000070.1:0-19849 GCF_047605705.1 Silvibacterium sp.
CACAGCGTCGATCACCTGGGCAATTTCGGGGAGAGCCTTCTTGACCGCTGCGGCGACCTTGGCGTCTTCCTGGTTGATGATACGAGCTATCTCGAGAGCCGATTTCGTATCGAAGCCTTGCGAGGCCTCATTCGGTCTTTCGGTAGCCAGATCCTGCAGCTTCGGCTCGGTATACGTGGGCGAGCCGTTTGTGACCTTCAGGCCAGCCTGGGGTTCCGTCATGGTGACCATTTTCACCTTCAGCGAACGTACGTTTGCTGCCCCATTCTAGCTCCAAAATCTAACCTTGGCATTGGAAAAGGGCTACGGCTCGAAAGTCGACTGTGCATCTTCGAACCAGATACTCAGATGCGGGAAATCGCTCCTGCAATCGAATCCTGTATCGCATCGTGAAAACGCGGCCGTATCTGCTGGATGAGCTTAGCCTTGCGGTCCGGCCATGTGCGATTCGTCAGCAGCGCGATCGCCAGTCCGCGGTCCCGGTCGATCCACAGCGAAGTGCCTGCATATCCCAAATGCCCGATCGATCGCGGCCCGAAATAGGAGCCCGAAGACGACGGCACGCCCGGCGTATCCCATCCCAAAGCCCGCGGCGTTCCCGGAGGAGTCTGCTCGCGCGTCGCGAATAATTCAACCGTGCCCGGCTGAAAGAGCTGCGCCCCCTGAAACGTCTCTCCCTGCGCAAGAATGCAGGCAGCAAAACGCAGCACATCCGGCACGTGCGCAAAGAGCCCGGCATGCCCGCTCACGCCACCCAGCGCGTAGCAGTTCTCATCCTGCACCTCGCCCTCGATCAGCCGCTTCCGATACCACGTGTCGAGCTCCGTGGGCGGAATCGCCGTCCGCCATTCATGTGGCGGACAGAACCTCGCACTGCGCAGACCTAACGGCGCCGCAATCTCACGCGAGAACAGCGTATCGAGCTTCTCTCCCGCCAAAACCTCCAGAGCCTTGCCCAGCAGGATGAAGCCAACGTCCGAATACTCTGCCCGGCTGCCCGGCTTGGCTTCGAGCGGCGTTTCGAGCGCAGCCCGCATGATGGCTGCAGGACTTCTGTGCGCCTCGAACAACCGCACGTATCCCGGCAAACCGGAAGAGTGCGCCAGCAGATGCCGCAGCGTGACTCGTACCCTCAGCGGGTCATGGTGTTCGCCGATCACAAAGCCCGGCAGGACCTCGCCCAGGGGCACATTCAGATCGAGCTGTCCACGATCGTAAAGCCACATCGCGACGGCGGTCGTCGCCATCACCTTCGTCACGCTGGCCAGGTCATAGATCGTGTCGTGCGCCACAACCGGGGAGTAGGCCTCATAGGTCTGGCGACCCACAGCATCCAGTGCCACGACTTCGCCACCCAGCAGCACACCATAAGCCGCGCCCGGAAACGCCGATTCCGCAATCGCCTGCTCCAGCACGGCGTGAGCGGCGGCAAATCGCGATCGGCCGGACACAGCCGTGTCAGGAATCGGTTCATGGGGTAAAGGCATGAGAAGGCTCTATATTAGCGGACATGCTTAGGGTGCATCCTAAATTCCTCCCGCTCCTGTTCTGCGCTCTGCTATCCGGCTCTCTCAAAGCGCAGCAGCAGCCGATAGACGCCCTCCAGACCGATGCCGCTCTCACCGCAAAGCTGCAATCGCTCATCGCCGGTCACCAGGGCCATGCCGCCGTCTTCGCCGAGGACCTCGCCACCGGTCACACCGTAGCCATCGACGCCGACACGCCGGTGCAGACCGCCTCCGTCATCAAGCTCACCATCCTCTACACCGCGCTCGAAGAGATTCGCGACGGCAAGGTCAGCTTCACCGACAAGCTGACACTGACCCGCGGCGGACAGGTCCCCGGCTCCGGCGTCCTCACCTTCTTCGATACGCCGGTCACACTCACTTTCAAGGACGCGCTGACCATGATGATCGTGATGAGCGACAACACCGCCACCAACCTCGCCATCGATCACCTCGGCCTGAAGAACATCGACGACCAGATCGTCGCGCTCGGCCTCAAAAACACCTGGCTTTACAAGAAGGTCTTCCAACCGGCCGAAGGCCCCATGCCCGCCGATCAGAAGCAATTCGGCCTGGGCAAAACCACCGCCCGCGAGATGGCTTCGCTCTTCGAGCGATTCGTTACCTGCAACCTGAATGCACCCGGCACAAACATTCCCGCCACCACCGAAGACCATGACCTCTGCGAAGCGGCCATGCATATGCTCCGCAACCAGTTCTATCGCGACAGCATTCCCCGCTATCTCGAGTCCGTCGACTCGACCGAGGCACCCTCCGAGATCGCCAACAAGACCGGCGCTCTCGACGCCGTCCGCAACGACGTCGGCGTGGTTTACACCAAGAGCGGCCCCATCGTTCTTTCGGAATTCACATGGGACAACAAGGACACCAGCTGGACCGTCGACAACGCCGCCGAAGTTCTCATGGCGAAGATCGCAAAGGAGATCGTCGAAGGCTGGACAGCCAAGTAACTCCTTTTGGTTTCCGCAGGACGAGGCAGATTCAAACCAAGGCTCCGGATACGCGGATGGATACGCTTGCCATTACGGGCCCATCGGGACTATAGAAGGAGCATGCGGCTGTCGCGATATTCGCTTCCCCTCGCCTTATCAACAACTTGTTTCGCTTTTGCCACTGCATCGGCCCAGGCGCCAGCGGCCTCAGCGACAACTCCAGGCACGAGTCAGCCAGCATCCGCTCAGCCCGCTCCGGTCGTCCAGAACATCGGAACGGTCACTGTTCCCGCCGGGACAAAGGTTCTTCTCACCTTCAAGCAGGCCGTCGACACGAAGGTCGCAAAGCAGGGAGATCCCGTCTATCTGACCTCGACCTTCCCGGTCATCGTCGGCGACCGCGTCGTCATCCCCTCCGGCATGGATGTGATGGGTGTGATCGACAGTGTAGAACGGCCGGGTAAGGTCAAAGGCCGGGCCAAGGTGACTATGCACTTCACCACGCTCATCTTTCCGAATGGCACCGTCGCCACCATCCCTGCCAGCGTCAACGCTGTGCCCGGCGCGGACGGCCCCACCGTGAAGGGCAAAGAAAACACCATCGAGCAGGCACCCGGCAACGCGCAGGATGCGAAGAACGTCGGACAGACCACGCTCACCACGGCCGGACTCGGCGGCATCGCCACCATGGCCGGAGGCAGCACCGGACCAGGCGTGGAATACGGCGCGATTGCAGGCAGCGTGGGCAGCGTGGCCTACACACTCCTCACCCGCGGCAAAGACGTGGTGCTGCCCGTAGGCCAGACCCTCGAAATGGCTCTGCAGCGCCCGCTCGTGCTCAACAAGGAGAACGTCTACGTACCTCCGGCCACGGAGGGCGTGCAATACGTCCCCTCGCCCAACCAGCCAAAGCCGCTGCCCAAGCCGAGCCCACAGCCATAAGACACGGCTCTGTACTTATCCGGCTTCTTATATCTGGCAGTATTGGATAACACGCCAATCCGCCTGATTTTCATAAGACGGGACTCGAAAAGCAGTTATTAAGTTCTGCTAAGGATGCTATGCTCTTCGGCAATGCCGGCTCAATCCCTACCTGTTGAGAAGAGGGCAGTTTGGATCAGACTTTCACATCCGTTGAACCGGTATTTTTACCTGTCCATGTCGTTGCTGATTGCCGCCGTTGTCGGCTACGGATTCAGTCATACGGTAGGCCGAAAGCTCATCCACGCTAATCCTGTCCGCCCCCTTCTTCTTTATGTTCACGCGACCGTGTTCATTGGCTGGGTCATCTTTTTCATCTTCCAGTCTGCGCTGGTTCAAGCCCGTCAGATACGCCTGCACCGGTTGATCGGCTGGTTCGGCAGCGCTCGGCGTCACCATCCCCGTGTTGGGCATTTCCACCGCCATTACCATGGCGCGTTTCAACATTTTTCACTTTCACTCCACCGATGAGGCATCCGGGCTCATGGTCTCGTTCTTTGACATGACGGCCTTTACCATCCCCTTCGTGCTGGCAGTTTTTTGGCGGAGAAAGCCTCAGTTTCATCGCCGTCTGGTGCTCATTGCCTCCTGCGCGCTTACTTCCGCAGCCTTCGCGTGGTTCCCTGCCTATATCCTGCCGCCCGGCTGGTTCTATGCTGGCGTGGATTCACTGCTTCTGCTTGGTGTGGCGCGCGACCTGATCGTGGATCGGCATATCCATTCTGTCTATCGCTACACTCTTCCTGCTTTCATTCTGGGACAAGCCATCGTCGTCTATACGGTGATCAACGATCTGCCCTGGTGGGTGAGGATCGGAAACGCAGTCCTGCGCTGAGCCAAAGCATCCGGCGACTTTCGCAGCTTCTTGACGAACCCGAGTCCCCTTCCCTGCGTCAGTCGTCTTAAAATAGAGATAAGGACTTTCAGGCAGTGACGAACGAATTGCAGCAAGAAGAACCAGCCGGGGCGGGGCCGGCCGTGAGCAAGGCTCCATCGCATCTCCGTCTCTGGATCAGGGATGTCGTCGTCTCCATCGCCGCGTCCTTCCTCATCATCACGTTTCTCTATCAGCCGGTGCGCGTGGAAGGCACCAGCATGCAGCCTGAGCTGCGTGACCAGGATCGTCTCTTCATTAACAAATTCGCCTATCGCTTCGGCAGCATCTCGCGAGGCGATGTGGTCGTCTTTCACTATCCGCGCGATCCGCAGAAGAGCTACATCAAGCGCGTCATCGCGCTGCCCGGCGATTCACTCCGCATCGACGACGGACGCGTCTATGTGAACGGCAACCGCGTCAGCGAGCCCTACGTGCCCGCCCGCTATGAAGACAGCCGCTCCATGCCCGAGATCGTGATCCCCCACGGCGAATTCTTTGTGATGGGCGACCATCGCTCCATTTCGAGCGACAGCCGCGACTTCGGCCCCGTCGACCGCGAGCTCATCTACGGCAAGGCCGCCTTCATCTACTGGCCCGCCGACAACATCGGCCTCATCCACTAGGACTGGCCGCCTGGGCGATTGCGCCTTCGGCGCGTTTCTTGCCGTTCCCAGCATCGCGGGTGCCCCCGCTGGTCGCGATTCAGATCCATTGCAATGCAAGAGAGCAAGCAGAAAGGGTGCGCAATGCGCACCCTTTCTGCTTTTATAAGTTGTCATTCCGAGCGAGCGCAGCAATTCGAGAAACCTGCAGTTCTCTCCATAAGCGAGACTACGGGTGCCCCACCCATGCGCAGCTTCATCGCGAATGGGTGGGTCTCACGCAAACTCAAAAATCGCGACCAGAGGGAGCGGAGGCCGAAGGCAAAATCGCCCTGCGCGCAGCAGCTATCTTTCTGCGACGCGATCCAGCAGGTCGAAGAACTCAGGGAACGAGATCGCGGCCGACTCGGCGCCGCGGATCACCGTCTCACCCTGCGCACGCAGTGCCGCAACCGAGAAGGCCATCGCGATGCGGTGGTCACCGCCAGCGTCGATCGTTGCGCCACGCAGCGTCTGTCCGCCCGGGATATCGAGTCCGTCTTCGAACTCCTCGACCTCCGCACCCATCGCGCGTAGATTCTGCGCGACCAGCGCGATGCGGTCCGATTCCTTCACACGCAGTTCCTTCGCGTCGCGGATACGGATGCCGTTCTTCGTGTACGGAGCAATCGCTGAGATCACCGGCAGCTCGTCGATAAGCTGCGCCGCCAGCGCGCCCGAGATGGTCGTACCCGTCAGGCCATCCGCCGGAGCATTCACCTGCACCGTGCCGATCAGCTCGCCGTGCTTGTCTTCCAGATTGAGTACGCCGATATGCGCGCCCAGCGCGGTCAGCACGTCGAGCAGCGTTGCGCGCGTCGGATTCATGCCGAGGCCGTCGAATATCAGGTTCGATTGCGGGAAGAGCGCAGCCGCGCAGAGGAAAAACGCCGCCGAGGACATGTCGCCCGGCACCGCGGCTTCAATCGCCTGCAGCTTCTGTCCACCGACGATCGAGACCGACTCGAGTGTGCGCTCGACATTCGCGCCAAAGGCGCGCAGAGCCAGTTCGCTGTGGTCGCGCGTGCGCACAGCCTCGCGCACAGTCGTCGTGCCCTCGGCCTGCAGTCCGGCAAACAGCACAGCCGACTTCACCTGCGCGCTCGGCACCGGCGTGGTGTAGTCCATAGCCTTGAGCGTCTTGCCGTGGATCGTCACCGGCGCATGGCCTTCGGTCAGCTCGATCTCTGCGCCCATCTGCGCGAGCGGCTTGCGCACGCGCTCCATCGGGCGGCGGGTCAGCGAAGCATCGCCGATCAGCGTAAAGCTCCCGGACTGCGGAGCAAGCAGACCGGCCAGCATGCGCATCGTCGAACCGGAATTGCCGCAGTCGAGCGGGCTCGAAGAGGGCGTAAACGCGCCGCCCACACCTTCCACTTCGATCGCATCTGCCGTGCGCGTCACCTTCGCGCCCATCGCTTCCACGCAGGCCAGGCTGCTGGCGCAGTCCGCGCCGCTGGAAAAGTTCGTAAAGCGCGACTTGCCCGCGGCCAGGCCGCCAAGCAATGCGTAACGGTGAGAGATACTCTTGTCGCCGGGCAGGCGCAGGCTGCCGAGAATGTTGTGGGCGGGGGCGACGACGCGTTCGGTCTGGACTTCACTCGAGGACAATGCGTTCTCCGGAATCGATCTTCTCTTTATCTTAAATGCACCGGCCTTTAGGGATTTCCGTTGCGACTGCGGCATGGAAACGAATCTTCTTCGCACCCGCGCCTTGCTGCTTTTACACTCCCGCCATGCTGCGGATTCGTCTCGACTCGCTCGCTACGGTTTTTGCCTTGTGCTTTGCCGCGTTTGCGCACGCGCAATCGGCACGCTTCTCGGTCACCTTTCCCGCTTCGCAGAGCGCCGAGCCGCTCGATGGCCGCCTGCTCCTGCTGCTCTCGAAGGACACCTCGGACGAGCCTCGCAACCAGATCGATGACACGCCGAAATCGCAGATGATCTTCGGTGTCACCGTTGATCACTGGAAGCCGGGTGAGCCGGTCATCGTCGACGAACACGCCTTTGGCTACCCGGTCCGCAGCCTGAAAGACGTCCCCGCAACCGACGCCTTGCTGCCTCGCCCTGCAGGCGCGCTGCCGCGCGGCGAATACGTGGTGCAGGCCGTGCTCAACCGTTACGAGACCTTCCACCGCGCCGATGGCACCACGGTAAAGCTCCACATGGACCAGGGCGAAGGCCAGCACTGGAACATCTCGCCGGGCAATCTCTACAGCAAGCCCCAGCGCATCACCATCACGGAACTCACCAGCCGGCAAAAGCCCTTCGCGATTGCGCTCGATCAGCAGATTCCGCCCATCCCCGAAGTGAAGGACACGAAGTACATCCGCCACATCAGGATCCAGAGTGCGCTGCTCACAAAGTTCTGGGGACGGCCCATGTATCTCTCGGCCATCGTGCTTGTGCCCGAGGGCTTCGATGAGCATCCCGACGCGCACTTTCCGCTGATCCTCAACCATGATCACTTTGTCGATGGCTTCGACGACTTTCGCACCGAGCCACCCGATCCGAATCTGAAGCCTGACTACAGCGACCGCTTTCACCTCGCCGGATACAACCGCATCCAGCAGGAAGAGGCTTACAAGTTTTACCAGCAGTGGATCAGCCCGAAATTTCCGCGCGTGCTCATCGTCAAGATTCAGCACGCGAATCCGTTCTATGACGATTCCTACGCGGTGAACTCGGCCAATGTCGGCCCCTACGGCGACGCCATCGAGACAGAGCTCATCCCCGCCATTGAGAAACAGTTCCGCGGTCTCGGCACGGGCTGGTCGCGCTTCGTTTACGGCGGTTCCACCGGCGGATGGGAATCGCTCGCCGTGCAGGTCTTCTATCCCGAGCACTACAACGGCGCCTTCGCCGCCTGCCCGGATCCCATCGACTTCCACGCCTTCACCAACATCGATCTCTACAGCGACAAGAACGCCTTCTATCTCTACGGCGCAAACAAGCAGGTCGAGCAGCCCGCCATGCGCGACTATCTCGGCCACACCTTCATCACCACGAAGCAGATCAACGAGTACGAGCTGGCGCTCGGCGATCACGGCCGCTCCGGCGAGCAGTTCGATATCTGGCAGGCCGTCTACGGCCCCGTCGGCAAAGACGGCTATCCGCA
This sequence comes from Silvibacterium sp., assembly GCF_047605705.1. Classification (NCBI taxonomy): domain Bacteria; kingdom Pseudomonadati; phylum Acidobacteriota; class Terriglobia; order Terriglobales; family Acidobacteriaceae; genus Silvibacterium; species Silvibacterium sp. The sequence goes on from NZ_JASGFD010000070.1 coordinate 8,076, forward strand.
GCCCATCTTCGACAAGGAGAGCGGCATCATCGATCACGCAGTCGCCGAATACTGGCGGCAGCACTACGACCTCGAACACATCCTCGAAAGCGGCTGGAGCACCCTCGGCCCCAAGCTCCAGGGCAAAATTCACATCTACGTCGGCAGCGATGACACCTACTTCCTCAACGACGCGGTCTACCGGATGGAAGACTTCCTGAAGTCCACCAGCGATCCGCCTTACGATGGCGAGGTGACTTACGGCCCGCGCGCCGAGCACTGCTGGAACGGCGACCCCACGCAGCCGAATGCGCTCTCGCGCCTGCACTACAACACGATGTATCTGCCGAAGATCCTCGATCGCATCCAGAAGACCGCGCCTCCGGGCGCCGATCTCACCAGCTGGCGGTATTAGAGCGATGATCGGCTTTCTCACCGTCACACTGGAGGTCCTGCTCCTGCTGCTCGCCTGCCTGGAAGCAGGTCACCGCCTGCGCCTGCGCAACCGCGAAGAGGCCAGCAGCGGAAATGCCGTGGTCGATGCCGCGATCTTCGGTCTTCTCGGCCTGCTGCTGGCCTTCGCCTTCGCTGGCGCGGACAACCGCTTCGAGACACGGCGGCAACTCATCGTGAAGGAGACGAACGCCATCCGCTCCGTGTGGCTGCGCATCGATCTCCTGCCCGAAGAGGATCAGCCCGCGATCCGTCACGACCTGCGCTCCTATCTCGACGCGCGCATTGCCTTCTATCGGGATTTTGGGAAATCTTCGGCGCAGGCCGACGCCGACAGCGCGATCGCCACTGCGCTACAGAAGAAAATCTGGATCGAAAGCCTGGCAGCCGCAAAGCGATCTCCGCAATCGACACCGCTGTCCGCCATGGTTGAGGCGATCGACGGCATGATCGACGTCACCACCATGCGCTCGGCCGCGCTCATGACGCATCCGCCGCTGATTGTCTACATCCTGCTGCTGGTGCTCTCATTGGCCAGCGCACTGGTCGCAGGCTACGGCATGGGAGATCGCCGCCGAAGATCGTGGCTGCACACGATTGTCTATGCAACGGCGCTTACGCTGACCATCTATACCATCATCGATTTAGAATTTCCCCGCGCCGGGCTGATACGCCTCGATCGCTACGACCAGCTGTTGGTCGACCTTCGCAGCGATATGAAGGAAATGCCTTAATCCGAGCCCCGCTCGCGGGCACGATCCACCACATACCGGATCTTAGCCAGCATCCCCGTCAGCAGCTCGGCATCCTTTGAGATCAGCCCCAGCCGCCGCATCATGCGCCGCGTCTTCTCCGCTGTCGCCTCTTCGGTATGCGGCTTGGTGTAGCCGCTCGTCGCCAGCATGCTTAGCAGCATCGCGGTCAGCCGCTCCAGTTCTTCTCCGCTCGCAGGCTTGCGCTCGGGCACCACCGGAGGCGCGACATCTTCCTTTGCCAGCTCATAAAGAGAGATTGCGACCGCCTGCCCAAGGTTCATCGAATCATGCGCCGGGCGTGTGGGGATGCGCATCAGGAAGTGGCAGCGGCTGATGTCGTCATTCGAGAGCCCGCGCTTCTCCGAGCCGAAGAGCACGGCAGCGGGTGCGTGATGCAGATGCGAACGAACGAGGCCTGCGCCGTCATCGAGCCTGCGCACCGGCACTTCCGGCTGCCGTTCTCCGATCGATGCCGTCCCGACCACCAGCGAGCAGTCGGCAATGGCTTCATCGAGTGAGTCGAAGAGCTCGGCCTCGCGCAGCAGCTCGGATGCACCGACAGCCGAGCGCGCTTCGCGGAAGGAGGCCTCGAAGGGCTGGACCACACGGAGGCGGCGAAAGCCGAAGTTGCTCATCGCGCGGGCCGCGGCCCCGATGTTCAAAGGATTGCGCGTGGCCACCAGCACCACGCGCAGACGATCGTTGTGTTCTTCAGGAAGCAAGCTATGAGTTTACGGGATGAGGCGGCATCACCCCAAACCTCTGCTCTGCTTCAGCAAACGGGGTTAGACCACCGGAACCGGCTGCGTGCAGTGGCTGCAGCGCTTGGCCGCCAGCGGGATATCCGCCAGGCATTCCGGGCAGGGACGCGTCGTGACCGGCGCAGCCTTCGCCGGGAAGAACTTCGCCATCAGCCGGTTGATCGGCAGCACGAAGAAGAAGTACACCGAGGCCGCGATCAGCAGGAACGAGATTACGTCATTCAGAAACGTTCCATACAGGATGTTGCTGCCGTTCAGGTCCAGCTTCAGAAAGGAGAGATCCGGCTTCTTCACAATCGCCGCGATCAATGGGTTCAGCAGATTCTTAACAAGCGAATTCACGATATTCGTGAACGCCGCACCTACAACGACGGCGACCGCCAGATCGATGACGTTGCCCCTGAGGATAAAATCCCGAAATCCCTTCAGCATGTTTTCCTACCTCTCGTTTTGTGAGTTTTCGTTCCGGATCCCGCCCGTGTGCTGACGATCCGCTATCGATCGCTGTCATCGTATCGCAGTCGACTCGGATTGCTGAACACTTTACTGATTCCGTCCACTCTCCGCGGTTGGATGCAGTGAAAATGCGAAGACTGGCCTGAGCTGCGCAGAATCGCGTATGCTGCCTCGTTCCCCTTCGCACAGTAGCGAAAAGGAGTTTGTTCGCTTGAACAAGGTTTCTGCTTCGGCTGAAGATGCGATCGCTGATATTCCCCATGGCTCCACGCTGATGATCGGCGGCTTCGGCCTCTGCGGCATCCCCGAGAACCTCATCGCCGCACTCATTCATCGCGGCGTCCATGAAGGGCTCGGCGGCTTGCGGACCATCAGCAACAACATGGGCGTCGACGGCTTCGGCATGGGCCGCATGCTCGAAGCCGGCATGATCGTCGCTCACACCGGCAGCTACGTGGGCGAAAACAGGCTCCTCGAGAAAAAAGTCCTCTCCAGTGAGCTTGACCTCACACTCATTCCGCAGGGCACGCTCGCCGAGCGCATCCGTGCCGGCGGCGCAGGCATACCGGCCTTCTTCACCCCGGCCGGCATCGGTACGCTGGTCGCGGAAGGCAAGGAAGTGCGCGAGTTCGATGGCAGGTTCTACCTGCTCGAACGCTGGCTGCGCGCCGACTTCGCCCTCATCAAGGCATGGAAGGGTGATCGCCACGGCAATCTCGTCTATCGCCGCACTGCACGCAACTTCAATCCGATGATGGCCGCTGCGGCGAAGGTCACCATCGCCGAGGTGGAAGAACTGGTCGAGCCCGGCACACTCGATCCCGATCTCATCCACACGCCCGGCATCTATGTGCAGCGCATTCTCCAGGGCCCGGTCTACGAGAAGCGCGTCGAGCGCCGGACGGTACGAACCATTCCCGCCTGACTCATTCGTCCCCGTCTTCCGCGGACTTCGGCCTGGCCTTGCCCTGCGCGATGCGCACGGCTTCCTCGATCGCCTTCTGCGCGCGTTTCTGGCGGCTCTCCGGCGATTTGTAATAGAAGATTCCCCACAGGTGCCCGCGCCGCTGCGCCACCGTCATCTTCTCCCAACCCTTGCGCGCCAACGGATTGCGAACGAATGCCGCTTCCAGGATTGGCGGCGTCTCACGCTCGCCCTCCATCATTGCCAGCAGCGTTTCGGCCGCAGCTTCGGCCCGGCGCTCGCGAGCCTCGGCGCTCTTCGGCGTGGCCACCGAACCGCCAACCCATTTATGAAAGCTGTACGGAAGCTTCTCCCACCAGCGCCGGAGTTGCGGTGAACCGGCCAAAACCCGTTTCAACTCAGGTGGAGTCTCAGCCGTGCGCTCTTCTTCATCCAGCTCGAGCGTGAATGCGGCGACCGAGCCCAGCGCAACGCCTGCGCCCTTCTGCATCTGCTTGTTCACCAGCAGATAGAGACCGCCCTTGCCGTTCGAAAACAGCGAGGTACGGAAGGCAAAGCCGTTGATCTCACCCCGCACCTTCGGCGTAGAGCCAGCCTGCCAGCTTTCCGTAATCCCGTCCGGCAGATGGACAATCGTCCATCCCAGCCCCGACCGCTCTTCCACCAGCGTCGCCTTGAAATGCTTCTTCGCCGCCTTCGCCATGCTTCGTACTGTACACACATTGCCGCCGCGTCTCCGGTTCTCCTTCCACCACGTAATACGCCCCGGATGGCCCATCCAGGCCTGCCTTTGGCGCGGGGTGGGGAACATCCACTCTCATAAGCCACACCGGGTGCCCCTCCCTCGATCCTGAGAGGTGGGAAAGCACATACTCCGCAGAAAATGCAAAAGGCCCGCTTCGCAGCGGGCCTTTCACCGGTGAGCTGTTGAGATTGACCTGAGGCGCCCTCACTTTCCCGTTCAGGGTGGGCCTCGGCGAGAAGGTTGCTGTTCGCCAGGACTTGGGCCGCTGCCATCAGGCGGCGGTCCCTTCAGGAGCCGAAGGCGGCTCTAAGCCTCAGTCACCTCACGTTGGGTCATGCAACTACTACCGTCAGAAGTTTTCATAGGCTGGATCATCCTCCTTTCCCGTGTACCAGCAGGCTAGTCCAGCGCCTGCCTCCGGTCAAGGCGCGATCCTTGATGCCATGAATAGGCTGTCAACTCTCGAGCAGCGTGACTTTCCCCGAACCCAGGTCATACGTGCCTGCCACGATCTTCAGATGGCCTTCCTTCACCATCTCCGCCAGCACAGGGGATGCCTCCCGAAGCAGCGCCGCCTGAATCTTTGCGTTCTCGGCAATCGCTCGCTCCAGATCATGGCCTGCCACATGGACTGCCGGCTGAATGTGGGGAAAGAGCGAGCTGATCTGCCCCGGCACCGCCTTGCCCTGGATCGTAGCCTTCACCGCACCGCAGCTCGCGTGCCCCAGCACCAGGATCACCTTCGTCCCCAGCACCGCTGCGCCATACTCCAGGCTGCCGATGATCTCCGGAGTCGCGACGTTTCCGGCGACGCGGGTCACAAACAGGTGCCCGATGCTCTGATCGAAGATCAACTCCACCGGCACGCGCGAATCGGCGCAGGAAAGCAGCGCGGCAAAGGGCTCCTGCTTGTCCACGGTGTGATTTTTCAGAATTTCGAGGTCATGGGCAAAACTGGTCAGCCGTCCTTCGACGAAGCGGGCATTTCCATCCATCAGCTCTTTGAGCGCCTCTTCCGGGGAGAGCGGCGATTGCGCCATCGCCCGGGGAGCCAGCGCCTCTCCCGCACCCAACCCGGCTAAGGCCGAGGCCAGAATCGACGCCACGCCGCCTGCCAATCCGGCACCCAGAAAACCTCACCTCGAGGCCTGGAGTACCTCACTCGCGCCCATCTCGGAACCATCTCTGGATGCCATCGGGTCATCTCCCTGCTGGGATGAAAGCCGACCCATCATACCCCGGAGCTGCCCGATCTCCACCACCCAAAAGCAAAAGAGCAGGCCCGAAGGCCTGCTCTTTTGGGAACGGAAAAGGACTACTTCTTTGCCGGCGCGCTCTGAGTCGTCTGCGTGCCTTCGAGCACCGAGTGCCCCGAGCCCGCATGCTTCTGCATCAGGACAACCAGCCCGAGCGAGGTGACCATGAAAATGACTGCGGCCCAGGTCGTCGTACGCGTCAGCAGGTTTGCGGCCGAACGGGGACCGAAGGCCGTCTGCGACCCCTGTCCACCGAAAGCACCAGCAAGATCGGCGCTCTTGCCCTGCTGCAGCAGAATCACTGCAATCAGGAACAGGCACACAATCACATGGATCACAATGAAGAGGTAGTACAGGAAGGTCATGGAATCGCTTTTCTGATCCTGCGTCCCGGTCTCGCCCGGTTGCCGCAGTTCATGCAAATTAGACGGTCAGAGTCTTGGTGCGGAAGGGGGGACTTGAACCCCCATGCCTCTCGGCGCCACCCCCTCAAGATGGTGTGTCTGCCAATTTCACCACTTCCGCATTCCGGTGAACTGCTGTCCTGACATGAGTATAGCAAAGATTCTGTGGATTTGTTGCCCGCCTAGAAATGCTTCAGCAATTCCGCAAAATTCCCCAGATCCAACAGCTTCTGCCCATCGCCCGGCTTCGTGAATTCATCGTGTTCCAGCACCCACGTTCCCGGATGATGGATGTACACCGCATGCAGCCCCGCGGCCAGCGCCGGATTGATGTCCGACTTCGGGCTGTTCCCGATCATCCAGGTCGAATGCGGCGCCAGCTCATACTTCGCCACCACGGCGTGATACGCCGCCGGATTCTTCTCCTTCGGAATCTCGACGCCCGTAAAGTAGCTTGCCAGCCCCGAGCGCTCCAGCTTGTCGGCCTGCTCGGCCTGCGCGCCCTTGCTCATCAGGATCAGCCGGTGCCGGCTCGCCAGCTCCGGAATGGCCTCAGCCACGCCCGGCAGCAGTTCGATCTCCTGGTCTGCGATCGACTGCACGAAGCTCACGATCCGCTCATGCTTCTCCGGCGTGATCGACTCACCCGAAAGCCGCTCGAAGCAAATCGTCAGCGACCGCCGGAAACTCCCCAGCCCGTAGCCATGCAGGCGCGTATTCTCGCGCTCTACTTCGTTCAACTTCTCGCGAACCTCCTCGCGGGAATACTCATGATGGTCCACATACGAGATAAAGGCCGCGATCGCGCGCTCAAAGTAGATATTGTTTTCCCAGAGGGTGTCGTCGGCGTCCAACAGCAAGGTCTGCCCTGGCAGGTAAAGCCCTGACGGATCACTTCCGGATGGGTAGTTCGGATTGTCTGTCGACATTGCACTGAGCTTATCAAAGCTCTTTTCTGCTCCGTCACTGGTTTTTCCCCGCAGCGAAATCACTGCACATGAGAAAAACCCCTGAGCTGAGCCGTCTTTTTTAAGAAATCCGGGTTCACAGGAGTGCCCCCAACAGAGGGTGCATTGCTGTTTTTGTTTTTCATCCGTTCGGGTGAGCCAAATTCTGCGTCTCACTGCACAGCGAGGCAAATGACACGAAAACGACAGCTCCTCTTATTGCTCCTTTTTTCGGCGGCCATCTTCCCTGCGCTCGCACGAGCGGGCGACGTTGCCTTGCTCCTTGAAGAGCCTTACGGAGAATTCGGATTTTTCAATCCCACCGGCCACGCCGCGATCTATCTGCGCGACGTCTGTGCCGAGACGCCGACGCAGCTGCGCCGCTGCAAGCCCGATGAGGCTGGCGTCGTCCTTAGCCGCTATCACGCCGTGGGCGGATACGACTGGCTCGCCGTGCCGCTGCTTCCCTATCTCTACGCTGTCGATCTCCCCGAGCAGATTCCCGAGTCCGCCGACGAGAAGATGGTCGTACGTCTGCGCGATCAATATCGCCGCAAGCATTTCGCCGACATCGTCCCCGACGACCCGAAGCACGAAATCCCGAAGGGCGACTGGACCCAGCTCGTCGGCGAATCCTATGACCGCCGCATGTACGGGCTTGCGGTCAAGACCACGCCGGAGCAGGACGACGCTCTCATCGCGCTCTTCAACGATCGCAGCAACACCTCGCACTTCAACCTGCTCTTCCGCAACTGCGCCAATTTCTCTGAAGGCGTAATCAACTTCTACTACCCGCATGCCATCCATCGCAGCTTTGTCGCCGATGCGGGACTCATGACGCCCAAGCAGGCCGCGCGATCCTTTAACAAGTATGCGAAGCAGCATCCCGAGATGGACCTGCGCACCTTTGTGATTCCGCAGGTGCCCGGCTCCATCCCGCGCAGCACGCCGGTGGACGGCGTCATCGAATCGGTCGTCAAGAGCAAGAAGTACGTGCTGCCGCTCGCCTTCCTGCACCCGTTTGTCACAGGCACGCTGGTCGTGGCGTACGTGGGCGATGGCCGCTTCCATCCCGATCCGAAATCGGCGGTCTTCCAGCCGACGGAAGAAGAGACGCCGCTCAGCAAACCGGAGCAGGTCAATATCACCGCCACCGTGGTCCCTGTCGCACCTGCGCCCGCCGGAGCCACCACAGGTGCGGCCGTAGTACGCACCGCTTATCAGTCCGGTGGCCAGAACTAGTCCGACTCAGGCGTTTCACAAGCAAAAAGACAAACAGCTCCGCCATCGCGGAGCCGTTCCTTTTACTTGCGATGTGAACTTTACGCGGGCTTCTCGCAATACTCGTTGAAGGCGCGAGCCAGCTCGGCCGCGATCGCCTGCGCGTGGTTCGACTCGATCACGAAGCGCTGCATGAGGTACACCAGCTTGCCGTCGCGCAGAATGCCGATTGCGGGCGAGGTCGGCGGGTTGCCGTCAAAGTAGGAGCGGGCGCGCTCGGTCGCTTCGCGGTCCTGGCCGGCAAAAACAGTGATCGACTGGTCGGGTACAACAGTGTTCTGCAGCGCCAGGCGCACGCCGGGGCGCATCTTGCCCGCCGCGCAGCCGCAGATCGAGTTGACCACCACCATCGTCGTGCCCGGCTGCGCCAGCGCCGCGTCGACGTCAGCCGCCGTGCGGGCTTCCTTGATACCAGCGCGCACAAGCTCTTCGCGCATCGGGATAACCATGATTTCGGGATACATGCGGTTTTGTTCCTCCAGCGGTTAAAAGCCGCTCGCTCCTGATTGTACCGAAACCAGCCATAGGACCGGCAAATTCCGCGCCTGCGACCGCTCCTCGCCACAGGACCTGTTATCCCGGCCAAGGTTCTTTTTCCACTGTGTCATCCCGACCGGAGCGAACCGAGTGAGCGGGGTGGAGGAAGCTACAGTTCTGCGGCCTAGCCAAGATCTGGGTGCCCCATCCAAGCTCCGCTTGGGTGGGAGGATACAAACCCACCTGCGATCGCCGTAGAAGCTCCACTTGTTGAAGCGCCCGTTCCCCACTCAAGCCAACTTCAGGCTTGAATGGGCCACCCGCCTCCTGCATAGCGAACAGCAAAAGTCCTTAGAGCAAATACAGCAAACTCACTCCGCCGGCAGGCTCAACTCCTGCGTTCCAGCGTGCAAAGCGCGCTCCTGCCCCTTCCAGACAAACGTCCCATCCAGTCCCGCGGGTAACGTCACCTTCGCAGTCCACGCACTGCCCTGCCGCACATACGCTACCCGGATCTCACCCTCCCCATGCGGCATCGCCGCCTCGAAATGCGTGAGCGAACCCAGATGTGGCTCGATCCGCACGCTCCGGAATCCAGGTGCACCGGGTGCAATCCCCGCCACCACCGTCAGCAGATCGTAGTTCGGAGCCGCCGACCACGCATGGCAGTCCGAGCGCGTCGGCTCCGGCATCTCCGCCCAGGTGCTCAGCCCCAGCTTCAGCATCTGCCGCCACGGTCCAAGCTGCTCGAGATAGAGATCGCCCACCCCGGCATGCACCATTGCGCGTGAGAGATAAAAGCGGAAGTAAAAGCTCATCTGCGACATCGGTGGCACCGTCCTGCCGTCCAGCGTCGTCGCGTTCTTCTCCTGCGACGTCAGCACCCGCCGGATAATCTCCGCCTGTGCCGCCTTCGGCGCCGTGTCCGTCAGCACCGCCAGCACATTTGCCTGCGTGCTGAAGCTCTTCTTCGCAGGCGTATCGGCGTATAAGCCTGATGCCGCATCGAGACTCTCGCGATTCACCGCCTCCCGCGCCCGGTCGATCATCGTCTGGTACTGCGCTGCACGCTCGGCGCTGCCGAATTTCAACTCCAGCTCGCGCGCCTCCTCGAGCGCCGCGACAAACTGCAGCGTGAGGAAGGTCGACCCGCCGTCTGTATCCTGCGGCGGCGTGCCGTACCCGTAGCCCGAGGTCCAGTCTCCGAACTCCCACCACGGCAGCTTGCCCAGCAGGCCGTCCGGACGCACCCGCGCAGCGAACCAGTCCATCACCGTGCGCGTATGCGGCACCGTTTGCCTCACCAGCACCTCGTCATTCACGTACATCCAGTAGTCGTGGACCATGCCGACCCACAACAGCGAGAACGGCGGAATAAACTGCGGCAGCCCCGATGGATAGCGACTCCCGGTGATGCCCTCCGGCGTGCGCGAGTCATCGATGTTCCCGATCGCCTGCCGCGCCAGCCGGCTGTCGCCGCTCATCGCATAGGAAATCAGCGCCTGGATGCGCGTATCGCCGACATACTGCAGTTGCTCCCAGTACGGTGCATCCATGTATGTCTCATGTGCGCAGAGTCGTGCCGTGCGCCAGCCCGTCGCAAAGATCGCATCCAGTTGCGGTACATCTCCATCGACCTTCGCCCGCTCCTCAAAGGGATACGCCGTAAACCACGCCCGCAATGTATCGAGATGTAGCGGCTGATCCTTCGTCGTGATCTCCAGCTGCAGATAGCGCCACGTCCGCCACCACAGCGGCGAGTACGAACGATGTTCCCCGCCATCCGAAATAAACTCATCCGTGATACCCGAGATCCGGCGGCCCGCAATCTCATTGCGATCGCCCTTGTTTCCCTCCGCATCGTAGAGCGCCTCCGCATAGATCATGCGGATATCCGCATCGCGGCCGCCGCTGGTAATCAGCTCCGGATAGGCTGTCTGCAGCACACGATGATCGAGCAGCAGCGTGACGTGCGAATTTGCAGGAATCTCCACCGCCTCCACCGGTCCGGGGAAAGCTTTCGCCGAGCTCACCGAGCCTTCCGCATGCACCACCTCACCGGCATCTGTCAATCGATGCTCCATCGGTGGCAGCTCGTCCTGCGTCAGCTCCCAGTGTGTCGGCGCATCCTGCGCCTCACGCGTTGCCGCGTGGCCGATCGTCTGCGCCTGCAGCCACGCAGACGCACCGGCAGAAGCCGGTGCCGCATCCACGCTCTGGTCCCAGTTCCAGTCCAGCACTCGGCCATCGATCTTTTCCGCCGGCCCCGCCGCGTAATACCCCTGCGCGCCATTGTGCGCCATGGAACTGCGTCCGCGCTCCTCGTGGACCCTCCACTCTGTGCCGGTGTTCACTGCATCCTCGGCAGCCGTATCGCCCTGCATCAGGAAGCCGGTGCGGTCGCTCATCTGCGCAACCGGCGCATCCCTGCCAAAGTTCCACACCAGCGCCGCGATCACGTTGTTTCCCGTGTGCAGCATCGGTGCCAGGTCCACCGTCTCGAAGCGCCAATGGAGGAGATCGCCGCGAGCCGGGCCCTCCGCCGCATAGCGGCCGTTCACATGCAGCAGGAAGCGATTATCCGCCGAAACGTGTACCCAGTAATGCGCGGGCACCGCGTCCAGCTTGATCTCCTTGCGAAAGGCATACACGCCCGGATCGCGCACCGGCGCCCCTGGGCATACGATCCACTGCGCAGGCCAGTGCGCAGCCACCAGCCGCGCATCGAGGGGCTTCGGCGTCTCCGCCCCCGCGGCCGATGCCGCTGCGCCCAAAATCACCATCGCCAGGAGAGAACATAAAGCCGCTCGCTTCATACCCGGCCATCCTAATATCCACACAAGCCGCGCGGCTCAGTTAATCTAGGGAACAATTCCATTGCAGACGAGGACCCGCCCTTGCGCCGTATGCTGCCCGCTACCCCTGCTCGCCGTTCTCTGCTCGTTGCCGCTGCCGCGGCCCTGCTTCCCTTCGCTATCACCGCGCAGACGGCCGTAACTCCGCCCGACTCGGTCTTTGGCTATAAGGACTTCGCCGCGCAGGCAAAGATCGATCAGACCTTTCTCGCCGTGCCCGACGCGAAGCTCGCCGGAGAAGAGCTGAAGACGCTCACCGCCGCGCCTCACATCGCCGCATCGAAGGAAGACTACGCAACCGCGGAGTATGTCGCCGGGAAGTTCAAGGCAGCCGGGCTTGAAACCACCATCGTCCCCTACAAGGTGTGGCTCAACCTGCCGGTCGAGTCGAAAATCGTCGCCACTACTGCCGACGGCAAGCAACTCATGACCGGCAGGTTGAGCCACACCTTGTAGGGGACGATGGTGGTTTCAAGCCCG
>NZ_JASGFD010000071.1:0-19030 GCF_047605705.1 Silvibacterium sp.
TCGCCAACGCCACCGGCTGCTCGAGCGTCTATGCGTCGACCTTCCCGTTCAACCTGCCGGAGATCCAGAAGCTACTGGCTGCTCCCGGACAAACGCACGATCTCGATGTCGACCTGCTGGCAGCCGTCATCAAGCAGGAGAGCGGCGGCCAGACCCACGCAGTAAGCCGTACCGGCGCGCGGGGACTTATGCAGCTGATGCCCGGCACCGCAAGCGAACTTGGCATTTCCGACGCCTTCGCCCCGGCGCAGAACGTGGACGGCGGCACGGCTTATCTCGATGCGCTGCTGCACCGCTACCACGACAACCTGCCCCTGGCCCTGGCTGCATATAATGCCGGACCAGGAGCCGTCGACCGCTGGCATGGCATTCCGCCCTATGCCGAGACCCGCGCCTACGTGGCCCGCGTCATCCATGAATTCAACCGCCGCGTGGCCCTGCGCCAGGCCGCGGCCCGCTCTGCCGCCCGTTCCGTGACTCAGGTAGCGAGCCGGATGGAGAATCCGGCTGCGAGCCTCGGCACGAAGTAAACCAGGCGGAGCATTTATTCCCCCGCACCTATCCCCCGCATACAATAGACCAGCCGGAACCGGTAGAAACAGGACCGCAGGGCGCTCGCAATTCCCATGCATCCAAGTTTCTTTCCGGCCTAAGGCCCTGGGAGACCGATTGTTTGAAGAATAAGCGCTGGATTCTTTTCGCGGTCCTGGCGGTTGTGCTGGGCGTGCTTGCCTATGCCTTCCGCGACCGCATGCACTTCGACTGGCATAACTTCGGCGAGCAGCTGAAACTGGCCGACTGGCGCAGGATCGGGATCGGGATTGCGCTGATCTGGCTGGCCTACGGCGTGCGCGCCGTCCGCTGGTCTCTCTTTCTGAAGCCTACGAAGAAGGTCTCACCCCTCAAGCTGGTTGGCTCACAGGTCATCGGCTTTACCGCCGTCGCACTCTTCGGCCGCCTTGCCGACCTTGTTCGTCCCTATCTCGTTTCCAAGCGGACGCAGCTGCCGCTCAGCTCCCAGGTGGGCGTCTACACGGTCGAGCGCATGTTCGATTTCGGCTGCCTGGCGCTGATCTTCTCAGTGGTGCTGCTCTTTTCGCCGGATCGCGCCAACCTGCCGCGTCCGGACCTGATCCACAAGGCCGCGCTGGGCGGCCTGCTTGGGACGTTCGCACTGGCGATCTTCGCGATCCTTGCGCGTGTCGCCGGAAAAGTGGTCGCCGCTGTCGTGGGTAAAGGCCTGGGCATGTTTTCAAAGAGCCTCGGCGAGAGCGCGAGCGAGAAGATTCTGGACTTCCGCGACGGCCTGAACGTGATCAGCTCGCTGGGCGACTTTCTGGCGATCTTCGGTGTCTCGATCATTCACTGGCTGATGATCATCTATGCCTATCTCGAGACGACCCGGGCCTTTGTCGCGACGCCGCAACTGGCGACGATGACGCTCGCGAAATGCATGCTCCTGATGGCGTGGAGCATGGGCTCGTCGATGCTGCAGCTCCCGATCGTGGGCTGGTTCACGCAGATTGCCTTCACGGCGATGGGCCTGAAGGCGATCTTCAATGTCGCACCGGAGCCGGCCGTGGGCTGCGGCGCCGTGCTGCTGATCGTCACCTTCATGAGCGTGATCCCGCTGGGCCTGGTCTGGGCGCAGGTGGAGCATGTTTCGCTGAAAGAAATTTCCGAAGAGAGCGAAAAGGTCGGGGTCGAATCGCTGACCGCGCCAGTGCAGGAAGCGGCGGAATAGCCTAACCGTAACGCAGGGAAATCCCGGCTGCAGGCGCGTACATTCCGCGCTCCGCGGCCGGGATTTTTTCTGCTCGCAGCGCTCTCCTATTCTGTGCATAATACGGCAGACTCCCAAGCAGGTTCCTGGATCGACCCTTCATGTCTGCTCGCTTTTCTGTACGCCTTTCTGCCTTCGTTCTGTCTGCCCTCACGAGCTTCATACCCGTCTCCTCCGCGCAGACTGCGCCGCGGCCGGCTAACGGCAACGGACTCTATCAGCAGCTCCGGCATCTGCTCCCCGGCGGTGAAACTGTTGAAGTGAAGGAGTTCACGCTGAAGCGCGATGCCGGCGTCTTCACCTTCCATTCCGGTAGCTTCGCGTTCTACGGCGAGGTGAACGGCAAGATCACCGGCGCGGTCTTTCGCGGGCAGGGCGAGCTGCACATGGTGCCGCCCAGCGCAGAGGAGAAGCGCAGCATAGCGCTGCTGACCAGGCAGCCCGAGCTCGATGAGACCTTCACCACCGCGGTGCTGCGATTCAGCGACGACACCGCGGCCGAGATCCGCAAGGCCGCGGCCGGCAAAGGCGCGGCACAGCCTGCCATGACCTCCGACGGCCAGCAGTTTGCGAAGGCTCTGCGTACCGACCTGCACTGGAACCTGGATGCGCGGCTGCTCGAAGACGTGACGAGCCCCGCACCTGGCGGCTTCTTCCTCGCCTCGATCGACGGAAAAAAGTACGCATCGAAGATGCTCTACATCGTTGATCCTGGCGGCGCGGTCGGCGTCGCGCCTGAAGAGGTCGAGCTGATGACGTGGAACGATAACCGCAACGGCATCTGGGCGGCCTTCCACTATCAGGATGAGTATCGCGACGGCATTCCCAACGGCAACGAAGCCAACGACAGCTACTCCATCGACCACGAAGACCTCGACACCACCATCGCAAAGAACGGCATGCTCAGCGCCACGGCGAAGGTCACCGTGCACATCCAGGCGGACGGAACCGCAGTGCTGCCGATGCGCCTCTACTCCACGCTGCGAGTCTCCGGCGTGCAGAATACGGACGGCACACAGCTCGATTACATCCAGGAGGACAAGGACGCCGAACCTGACTTTGCCGTCATCCTGCCAGCGGCCATGAAGAAGAACCAGACCACGCAGCTGCGCATCACCTACAGCGGGAAGGACGTGGTGGTGAATGAAGGAACAGGCAACTACTACCTCATCAGTGCAGCGCGTGAGAGCTGGTATCCCAACTCGGCGAAAAGCGGCCTGAGCAGCTACGCGACCTTCCATATGCTCTTTCACGTACCAAAGACTATCGAGATGGTGGCCACCGGCACGCCAGCACGCAAGCCGAGTACAAACGAGAGCGACTCGGAATGGACCACGGATGAACCGATCCCGGTGGCAGGCTTCAACCTCGGTCGCTTCAGGGAGCAGGATGCAACGCTGAAAGACGGTTTCACGGTCGATGCCTATGCAAACGACGGCCTTCCTGACAGCTTCAACGCCATTCGCGGATCGGGCGGCTCCGTGCTTGGCTCTATGGATACTACGCCCATGCTCAAGCCCGCTCTCGCACAGGGCGCGGTAGCCTTGCAAGTCTATTCGCAATACTTCGGCCCTCTGCCATACCACCGTCTCGCGCTAACACAGCAGTCTGCATGCAACTATGGGCAGAGCTGGCCGATGCTCGTCTACCTGCCGATCTGCGGCTTCTGGGACGGCACGGTGCAGCATGTACTCGGCCTCGACTCAGACCACATGTACTGGAAGGTCGTCACGCCGCATGAAGTCGCGCACCAGTGGTGGGGGCAGACCGTGAGCTTCCGCAGCTATCGCGACCAGTGGATGAGCGAAGGCTTCGCAGACTTCTCTGCTTCGATCTTCCTGCAAGTTGTGAACAAGACCGATCACGAATATCGTGACTTCTGGCAACAGCAGCGGCGTTTGCTCATCGAGAAGAACAAGGAAGGCTTTCGTCCCATCGATGTAGGCCCTGTGACTATGGGCTACCGACTCGTGAACTCGAAGTCCGGCGAAAATGTCTACCAAGACCTGGTCTATCCCAAGGGCGCATACATCCTGCATATGATCCGCCTGATGGGGTGGAGTCCGAAGACCGGAGACGCGTGGTTTCAACAGACCATGCAAGACTTCATCAACACCTATCGCTCTCAGCCAGCGACCACCGAGGACTTCAAAGCCGTGCTCGAAAAGCACCTGCCGCCGTCGATGGATCTGGACGGGAATCATCGCCTCGACTGGTTCTTCAACGAATACGTTTATGGCACGGCGCTGCCGCACTACGCATTTACCAGTGAACTCAAGCCCGGTCCCGATCGCATCATGGCCAGCTTCAGCCTCACGCAGAGCAACGTCGACGCGTCCTTCCGCATGCTGATTCCTGTCTATGCCGAGCTGAACGACGGCCGTGTGATCCGCATCGGGAACGCCACGGTTGTCGGGAATACCACCGTCAGCAAGCAGTTCAGCATGGGGCAGTCGAAGATCGGCATCAAACGTCTGCTCATCAATTACAACTACGACGTGCTCAGCACGCAGGACTGACTTTCCGGCAGGGCATGAGCCGGTAAGTCCGTGCCGAAGTCGCCCCATGGCTGGTACGATGCCAGCCATGAAAAAGCTTGCGCCCTTTCTCTGGTTCGAAGACAACGCCGAAGAAGCCGCGGAGTTTTACCTGAGCGTTTTTCCGCACGCCCGCAAGCTCGACGAAGTGCGCTCCAAAGGCGTCGGCCCGTGGCCGGCAGGAAAGATTGCCACCATCACCATCGAGATCGAAGAGCAGGAGATGGTCTTCCTCAATGGCGGCCCGGCATACCGGCTCAACCCGGCCTTCTCGTTCTTCATCCGCTGCGACTCGCAGGAGGAGATCGACGGCTACTGGGACAAGCTGCTGGAGGGCGGCAAAACCATGGCCTGCGGCTGGCTCACCGACCGCTTCGGCCTGTGCTGGCAGATTGTGCCGCGGAACATCGGCGAGCTGATCCGGCATCCCAAGGCAATGGAAGCAATGATGGGAATGATCAAGCTAGATATAAAGGCACTCGAAGCCGCCGCACAACAGAGCTAAGCACGGCAATAGCAAAGGAAAACTGCGGCCATCGGGCCGTCGTAGCTGTTTCTTAAGCTGTATCCCTTTGTTTAGAGATTCTTCCGCACCGCGCGCCGCACCGCGTCTGTAAAGATACCGTAGACCGCGTGCGTTACCCATTCGCTGATGCGCTCCTGCGCCGGCTGCTCTTCCTTCGGCGAGGCGAGACCCATCTTCGGCAGGATCGACTCATGCGTAAGCTTGTTCAGCGTGAGGCCGAAGGCCGCGCCCTTCCATGCGCCGAGCGAGGGCTCCATCTCGACGAGCGCGCCGTAGATGGCGCCTGCGGTCGCACCGAAGGTCCAGTGAATGCTCTGCATCGCAGCCTGCTGTCCGGCCGGGGGCAGCGGATGTCCTGCGACCTGCTCGGCCAGCACGACTGGCGGCGGGACCTGTCCTTCAATGCGAGGGGGAAAGAGCTTTTCAGCGAGCACCTTGGCTCCAGCTCCGGCGAGGCCGCCAATCATGCCCGCCATTGCGCCCTTCAGAATGGATCGTTCTCTGCTCATGTCTCTCATAGATGCGGCTCGGCCAGCCGTTGAAGCGCAGGCCACGCGAAAAACGCGGCTGGCACGATCCCACAGGACTGCGCTTCCCTACTCAAGCCAACAACAGGCTTGAATCGGCCACCGTACGGATGCGAAGCGCGACCAAAGGGAGCGGGAGCCGGAGGCATATGCCTGGACGGCCAGTCCGGCTGGTAAGATCGAGAGATAACGACATGAAGTGTCCCTACTGCGGGTTCACGCAAGACCGCGTGATCGACTCGCGCGAAAGCAAAGAAGCCGATTCCATCCGACGTCGACGCGAGTGTGAGCGCTGCACGAAGCGCTTCACCACCTACGAGCGCATCGACGAGATCCCCTACATGGTCGTGAAGAAGGACGGACGGCGGGAGAAGTTCGAGCGCCAGAAGGTGCTCTCCGGCCTGCTACACGCCTGCGAAAAGCGGCCCATCTCCGCGGGCACGCTGGAGACGCTGGTCGACGAGACGGAATCCTACCTGACCGAATCCCCCGAGCGCGAGCGCACCACGAGCGAGATCGGCGAGCTGCTGATGGGGCGGCTCAAGGCGCTGGACACGGTCGCCTACATCCGCTTCGCCAGCGTTTATCGCGACTTCAAGGATGTCCGCGAATTCAAGGAGGAGCTCGAGCAGCTCCTTACCCGTGAGCAGCCGGGCCGCAAGGCCAGGGCCGCCGCGCAGCCCGGCCTCCCCCCGGCCGAGAAAGCCTAAGAATTATGACCACTCAGAAAACGCACAAAGTTACGCTGATCCCCGGCGACGGAATCGGCCCGGAAGTTTCGAATGCAGTTGTCCGTATCCTTGAGGCCTCGGGCGTCAAGTTTGACTGGGAGACCTACGCGGCCGGCGCGGAGGCCTTCGAGAAGTACCAGGAGTACATTCCCAAGGCTCTGTACGAGTCGATCGAGCGCAACAAGGTGGCCCTGAAGGGCCCTGTGACCACGCCCGTGGGCGGTGGTTTCCCCTCGATCAACGTGACCCTGCGCAAGAAGTTCGAGCTCTTCGCCAACTTCCGCCCGATCAAGAACCTGCCCGGCCTCGAGACCCGCTACCCCGGCGTCGACCTGATCATCATCCGTGAGAACACGGAAGGCCTCTACGTCGGTCTCGAGCACGAGGTTGTGCCCGGTGTCGTCGAAGCTATCAAGATCGTCACCGAAAAGGCGTCGACCCGCATCGCCAAGTTCGCCTTCGAGTACGCCCAGAAGCATGGCCGCAAGAAGATTCACGCGATCCACAAGGCCAATATCATGAAGCTCTCGGATGGCCTGTTCATCCGCTGCTCGAAGAATGTCTCGAAGGATTTCCCGGACATCACCTACGGCGAGCACATTGTCGACAACACCTGCATGCAGCTGGTGACGAACCCGTACCAGTACGACATGCTGCTGCTCGAGAACCTGTACGGCGATATCGTCAGCGATCTGTGCGCAGCCTTCGTCGGAGGCCTGGGCCTCGTCCCGGGTGCGAACCTCGGCCATGAAGCGGCGATCTTCGAAGCGGTCCACGGCTCCGCGCCGGACATCGCCGGCAAGGACATCGCCAACCCGACCGCCCTGCTGCAGTCGGCTGTGCTGATGCTCCACCACCTCGACGAAACCGATGCCGCCAACCGCATCCAGGCTGCGATCGAGAAGGTTTACTCCGAGAAGAAGACACTGACCCGCGACGTCCACGGCACCGCCGGCACCACGGCCTTCGCCGACGCCGTCATCGCGGCTCTCTAAACCCCTGCGCGCCCCGGCCACATTCCCAAAAGGATGTGGCCGGGGCGCGTTATCTTTTTGTTGAAGGCTTTCGGAAGGCTGACGGTGAAACCATGTCCTTGAAGCAAACAGCCGTAATCCTGCTTTCGGCTCTGACACTTGCCGGCATCGGCTGCAAGAAGTCGGGCCCTGCCGCTCCCGCCCAGAACTACGTTGCCATCGACACAGCCACCGCCGGCACCATCTCCGGCACCATTCACTACCAGGGCGTGCCGCCGGCCCGGATTCCAATCGATATGGGCCAGGACCCGGTCTGCTCCATGGCGGATTCCAACCTGACCGAACAGTATGTGATTCATAACGGAGGGCTTGCCAACGTCTTCCTGTATGTGAAGAGCGGTCTGGGCGACAAGCTGTATGCGATCCCGACCACGCCTGTCGTCATGGACCAGAAGGGCTGCCGCTACACGCCGCACGTCGTCGGCGTGCGCGTGGGCCAGCCGATCAGGTTCACCAACAGCGACAGCACCATGCACAACGTCCACATGACGCCGACGCTCGGCACGAATCAGGCAGCCGATATCTCGCAGGCCCCCAACGACACGGCCGGAGATGTTCGCGTGCTGGCGGCTCCCGAGCTGATGATTCCGGTGCGCTGCAACAACCATCCCTGGATGGAGGCCTTTATCAACGTCGTCGACAACCCGTTTTACGCGGTGTCGGACGCGGATGGCCATTTCACAATTCATGGATTGCCTGCCGGCACGTACACGATCGAGGCCGTGCATGAGGTGCTCGGTAAGCAGACAGCCACGGTGACGGTCGCCTCGCAACAGACGGCGACGGCGGATTTCACTTTCAGCGGGACTGGAACAGCGAAATAGCCTGTCGGGTGCCCACGTCTCAGAGGCGAGACCTAGGCACCCTTTAAGATTGGCGCCGAAAACGAAAGGCCCTCGCCGAAGCGAGGGCCTTTCTCATCGTGCCAGGCACGGAACGTTGATCTTAAAGAGATTAGACGCTGAAGGACGAGCCGCAACCGCAGGTGCTCTTCACGGTGGGGTTCTCGAACTTGAAGCCTGCCGCCTCGAGGGTCTCGACGTAGTCGACCACGCAGCCATTCAGATACATGGCCGAGGTGGCGTCGACAAAGACCTTCAGGCCGTCGAAGGTAAGAACCTTGTCCATCATGCCGGACTGATTCTCAAAGGACATCGAATACTGGAAACCCGAACATCCGCCGCCCACCACGCCGATGCGAAGACCGGCCGGCAGCGGGTCCTGGGTAGCCATAATCTCGCGAACCTTGACCACGGCGCTGGGTGTCAGCGACAGCGGGGCTTTGATCTGCGTGGATTCGGGAACTGCGGTAGCGGTGGCCATGGGCAAAATCTCCTGGGGTGACTCCAAAAACTCTGTCTACTCAGTGTATCGCCCGGCTGGAAGAGGGCACAAGGCACTTTCTTCGTTACGGGCCCTTCAAAACGTTAGATGTGTCCCGCCGTCGAACGACTCAATGAGACCTGTTTTTCCCGAATAACCGTTTTGAGGCTTATTGCGCGACAATCTGGCTGGAAATCTGCTGGTATTCGGCCTCGGAAACCAGTCCTTTGCTCACCAGCTGATGGGGGGTGTCATAGGGCCGGTTCGCCACAATGCGCCGTGCCCGCGCCGGGGAGATTCCAGGCAGAGCCGACAGATCGTCCGCGCTGGCGGTATTGATGTTGAGCACTCCGGCCGCGGGCTTCGCGCCCGGTCCGGGATTGCCGTTGTGCAGGCCATCTTTTACGCCTGCGGCGATGTCATTCACCTTGCGCTCGGCCTCGGCGGCCGCCACACGAGCGTTGGCCGCAGCCTGTTGCGCATCCTGTTTGGCCTGGGCCGTAGTTTGCGCGGCCTGTTCGCGCAGCTGCTGATCGCTCTTCGGAGCCGAATCGCAGCCGCTCATCCAGACCACCGCGACAGCCGCAACGACCACCGTCCCGGCCAACACCAGAAATTCCTTCCACAGCCGCTTCTGCACCGCACTCAACTCGATCATCGAACCAATCCCCCTTGTGCGCCGCCGGCTTTCAGAGCCCGCTGCCTGACACACCTATGGAATCGATTCAATTCGCGGGGGTTGCCACATTGGTTCACAGATTTGAAAAGGTTTGTGACCGGAGCCCTGTTCAGAGGGATGCGTGAGGACTATGATGCTTCGCGAACGGCCCCTCCTACCCCCCGAGCCCGGGAAACCGGACCCGCTCGGTATCTGGAGCCGGCTCAAATTCGAATCCTTGAGGTGCTCCATGAGCATCATGCCTGTTCTGTGGATCGTATGGGCCGGAGTCACAGCTGTCATGCTCATCCTCCTTGCCTACAGAGGCACGATCACCCGCTACGAAGAGGACCAGATTTTTCTCGACGCAGCGGCCAGCCATCAGGAAAAACAACAGACCGAGATCCTGGAGAGAGTTACCAAGATCAACCCGTTCGTCCGCATGGCGACCGGGGCGACCTGCGTACTCTCGGCCTGCATCCTGGGTATTTACGTCTGGGACGCTGTCCGGCACCTGATGTAAGGCTGTAGTAAAGGGGATATTGCCGTCTCAACCGCAGCGAAGCCGCTGCTTCGCCTCGCGCACCCGGAGAAACCTGCAGTTCGGCCATTCGATTCGATACGTCTTCATGGATCAAATCGCAACTGCAGGTCCCTCCTCCGCGCTTTGCAAAGGGTTTCTTACACGCCGTCGACGGTACCCCGCGCCGCCACGTCCACCTTGACCTCCTTGGAGACGTGCGTGAAGAAGCTGCTGGGGTCTTTCATGCCCCACTGCACATACGGCACTGCGAAGTGCGTAGTCGCTGTGGCATCGCTGCCCTTCATGTCAATGTCCATTTCGAGCGTGAGCGGATGGTCGCCGCCATGAATGGTGAAGAGGCCACCGATGCTGATCTTCTGCTGTGAGCCTGTACGCAGCGAACCGGTGACCTTCTCCGGATGAAAGATGGCCTCGGGATACTTCTCCGACTCGAGGATCTCCTTCTGCATCTTTGCGTCGCGAGACTTGTTGCCGCTCTGGCCGCTCGCCGTTTCGACGATGACTTCTCCCTGTGCTTCGCCGGTAGAGGGGTCGATGGTGATCAGGCCCCCTTTGAGGGAGAAGGTTCCATGCACGGTATGCAGCGCCGTCGAGACGGTCCAGTGAATCTCGGTTTTCGCGGGATCGAGATGGACGGTAATCTTCTGCGGCACGGGCTGCCCTGAAGCGTTGCCGGATGCCGGGGTTTTGACGGAGGCTGGAGTCTGGCCAGCGGAGCTCAGAAAGGTGACGCCGCCAAATGCCAGCAGAAGCAGAAATGTCCGATAGGCTTTCATAACTTTCCGGTGAGATGCATCCCGCGGCACGGCGGCCATCTGAGACTGTGGACGGCGCATCCAGAAACTATAGACAGCACGATAGGGAAACGGCTGGGCGGTGAGGCGCTTGACGTTACCCTGTCTCTGCCGCGATGCTGAATCCGGGCGGTGGAGTTCGCCTTTTCCCAACCGCGTCCCGGGCCGACATTCCGGATACGCCAATGACTCCTGCACTTCAGCGCTGTGGACATGTTCCGCGCGCGAGCGACAGGAGGACTCGTGAAGTATCTGTGGATTGCCCTTGGCGGCGCTCTCGGCTCGCTGGCTCGCTACCTGGTGGGCCTCTGGATCTACGAGCGCATGGGCACGCGCTTCCCCTACGGCACCTTTGTGATCAACCTTACCGGCTGCTTCCTCATCGGCTTCGCGCTTACCTATTTCGATGCACGCATGAACCTCTCGCCCGCCTGGCGGATGGCCATCCCCGTCGGCTTTATTGGGGCTTACACCACGTTTTCCACCTTTGAATACGAGACGCTGCGGCTGGCGCAGAATGGGCAGGCGGGAATGGCGCTGCTCTACATCGCAGGCTCGGTGATTCTTGGCTATGCGGGGGTCTGGCTGGGCACTTCAGCTGCGAACTACTTCGCGCCGGTCGGATGATGCTTTCCCACGTCTCAACGACAAAACGTAGGATGCCCGCAATTCCCCATCTCGAAAGAAAACAGCCAGCAGGACAAATGCCCCACTGGCTGTCGTTTTGCCTGACTGCCGACCAGCTGCTTTTCTACTTCTTCAGGTCTTTTTCCGCGGACTCGACCGTCTGCGCGATGAGCGTGGCGATGGTCATGGGACCGACGCCTCCCGGGACCGGGGTATACGCCGTGCAGCGCTCGATCACCGGACCAAGTTCGATATCGCCGACACCGCCGGGATGGTAACCGGCGTCGACCACCACGGCGCCATCGCGGATCCAGTCCGCCTTGATGAACTCCGGCTTGCCGACCGCTCCGACGACGATCTCGGCACGCTTGACGATCTCGGCCAGGTTTTTCGTGCGGGAGTGGCAGATGGTGACGGTCGCGTTCGCGCCGAGAAGCATCATGGCCATGGGCTTGCCGAGGATGGGGCTCCGTCCCACGACCACGGCCTCCTTGCCTTCGATGGCGACCTTGTAGTGCTTGAGCAGGCGCATGATTCCGGCCGGGGTCGCCGAGCCGTAGGCGGGCTCATCCATGGCCATGCGGCCGAAACCGTGGCTGGTAACGCCGTCCACATCCTTGTCGATGGCGATGCGGTCGAAACAGGCGCGCTCGTCGATCTGGTGCGGAACAGGGTGCTGCAGCAGGATGCCGCGCACGCGGGGATTCGCGTTCAGGTCATCGATGACGGTCAGCAGCTGCTCGGTCGTCGTCTCTTCCGGAAGCGCGATCGAGAGCGACTCCATGCCGACGCGGCGACAGGCATTGCCCTTCATCTTTACGTAGGTTGCCGAAGCCGGATCCGCACCGACGAGAATGGTCGCCAGGATCGGCGGCTCGCTTCCCGTCTGTTCTTTCCAACGCTCCACCCGCGCCAGCAGCTCACCTTCGAGCTCCTTGGCGTACGCCTTGCCGTCCAGTACGAATCCAGCCATAGAGCTTTAGTGTAATGGCTCGCGGCGCGAGCCTGACTGGAGGCTCCTTCAGGCAGGATTTTGGTATGGATGGAGAAGTAAGAGGATTTGAGCCTCTGCCGAATGCATTCCAGTGCAAAGGGTTCTTAGCTCCCCGCCCAAGCAAAGCTTGAATAGGGCACCCTTTGCTTCGTCTGTTGAAAGAAAACGAGGTTCCTACGCTGCGCGAGACGAAACTACCGTCTCGCTTCGGCCGGAATGGCAATCTATCTCTTGAAGATCTAGTCGATGGCGGTGCTGAGTTGATGGCGGACATCTGCGCCGCGGATCCAGAAGATCACGTCGGTGGCGATGTTGGTGGCGTGATCGGCGATGCGCTCGAGGCTGCGCGACATCATGATGGTCTGGAGCGCATGCTCGGCCAGATCCGGCTGCTTCTGGATAATCGCGGTGAGGCCGCTGCGGGCTTCGCGGTTCATCTGGTCAATTTCGTCGTCCATATCGCGCACCGATTCGGCCACCTTGCAGTCGCCTTCGAGCAGAGACTGGATCGAGGCGCGGATCATGCGCGAGGCATAGCTGCCCATACCTTCGATATCGACAGGAAGAGCAACCGCGGGCTGATCGATCAGCTCCCGGGTGCGGATGGCAATGCTCATGGCCTGATCACCGATGCGCTCGAGGTCGCCATTGATCTTGATAACCGCCAGGATGAAGCGCAGGTCGATTGCCATGGGTTGCTCTTTGGCGAGCAGTTCGTAGGCCATCTCGTCGACTTCGCGCTGAGCGGCATTGATCGCTGTTTCGTTCTCGCGGACGTACTGGCAGATGCCTTCGTCGCGCTGCACGTAGGCGTCAACGGCCGACTCGACCGCCTGCTGTGCGAGGGCGGCCATGGCCAGGAGCTTGTCCTTCAGCTCCGCGAGCTGCTGATGAAAGTGAATCCGCGGCAAATCGATCTCTCCAACTTGCATTGTGCCTGAAGCGATGTAAAAGATTCGCAAATAATTGCGGGAGAATGGAATTGTGGCAAGTCAAAGCGGTACCTTCGCCATGCCGACGGTCACTTCGGGTCTTGGCGCCGCAGCGTTCCTTCCGCCCGGGTTTCACACTCCGCGAACGGATGGGCAGCATCGGCAGTTTGTTGAGAAACGATAAGAGTGAATCTTCTGCCGAATCCTTGCGCACTTCACATCGATCCAATCCAATCGTCGCCTTTCTGAGGCGGAGATCCTGAAAAGCGATTCGATGGAGCAACATTGAAGACTACCGCGATTCCCTCACAGCAGGCCCCGGCCGTTTACCGGCGCAGGATTGGAAGCACAGTCGTCACGGTACTCCATGACGGTTCCGAAGAGTTCTCCTTCGATGTTTTCAGCCCTGGCGTCATCTCCCAGGCCGAAGCCGAAGACCTGCTGCGTGCCGCGGGACTTCCTCCCGTTGCACGAATGCCCGTTCATGCGTTTCTGGTCCAGGATGGACGGCAGACGACGCTGATCGACAGCGGCGATGCGAATATCCTTGGCACCGGCGGCTATCTTCTTTCCGCGCTGCAGGCTGTAGGCGTCGAGCCGTCGCAAATTGACACGGTTCTCCTCACCCATGCCCATCCCGACCACATCGGAGGACTGCTCTCCGCTGATGGCGCAGCGGTCTTCCCGCACGCTGAGGTGGTTTTGCACGAGAAAGAGTTCCAGTTCTGGAGCGACGCGGCGAACTTCGGCCCGGAGCGGCAGCACCTTGTTTCCTGCCGGGCCCTGGCGCTTCGAGTCTTCGAGGCATACCGCTCCGCGTTGAGGATCGTTTCGGCGGGAGAAGTTCTGCCCGGCATCTCCACCGAACCCTTGCCGGGGCATACACCCGGACACTGCGGATATACGATTGTGTCCGAGGGCGAGAGCCTGTTGATCTGGGGCGATATCGTTCACTATCCGGAGATCCAGATTCCCCGGCCCGAGACCACGCTGAATTTCGACGTCGATGCGAAACAGGCTGAGGCAACGCGCCGGCAGATTCTCGAACGAGCCGCCAACGAGAACCTGCTGATCGGCGGCATGCACATCGGATTTCCCGGATTTCTGCGCATTCGCCGCGAAGGTGATCACTACGCGCCGCAAATCGAGCGCTGGTCGCCGGCGCTTCTCTAAGCGATGCGATGTGTCCTCAGTCACAGCAGGCCGGGCGGCCTGAGTCTTTGCAGGCTGCCCGGTCATCTCTAATAGAGATCAGGGCTACCGCCCGACCGAGACATCCATGACCCAGAACTCCCGGCTTGCCGCTACTCCGCTTTCGATCCTCGACCTCGCCCACATCCGCCAGGGAGGCACCATTGCCGAAGCCTATGAGAATTCCGTGGCCCTGGCCCGCCACGCGGAAACGCTGGGCTACAAGCGCTTCTGGCTGGCCGAGCACCACAATATTTCGGGCGTAGCCTCAGCAGCGACGGCGGTGCTGATCGGGCACGTGGCCAATGCGACGAGCACGATCCGCGTCGGTTCGGGCGGCATCATGCTGCCGAATCACTCGCCGTACATCATCGCCGAGCAGTTCGGGACGCTTGAGACGCTGTTTCCCGGCCGGATCGACCTGGGACTGGGCCGCGCACCGGGCGGCGACTATGCCGTGGCGCGCGCCATGCGCAAGGATTTCCGTCCGAATGGCGATGACTTCCCACAATTGCTCGAAGAGCTTCGCGGCTACCTGGCTCCCGCAAAGCCGGGTCAGGCGGTAACGGCCTATCCGGGAGCAGGCGCGAATGTGCCGATCTGGCTGCTTGGCTCGAGCGGCTTTAACGCAGCGCTGGCCGGCGAACTGGGCCTGCCCTTTGCCTTCGCTGCCCATTTCCAGCCGGATAACCTACTGGCGGCGCTCGAGCTTTACCGGCGCAGCTTCCGGCCGTCCGCGATTTTGGATCGTCCGTACACCATGGCCGGCATCCCGGTGATGGTTGCTGATACGGACGAGGAAGCAGAATACCTGGCGACCACGCCGCAACAGATGTTCCTGAACCTGATCCGCAACCATCCGGGACCGCTGGTCCCGCCGGTGCGCTCGCTGGACTGGAACGCCCTGGAGCAATCGACCGTGGAGGCCAAGTTCCGTGCCGCGGTGGTCGGTTCCCCGGAGACGGTTCACGGCAAGCTTGAGCTATTCCTCGACCGCACCCAGGTCGATGAACTGATCATTGCGACCAACCCATACGAGTTCCAGGCACGTCTGCGCTCCTATGAGCTACTCGCAGAGATCGCAGGCCTCGGGACGAAAGTTCCAGAGCTTGAGGGAACAGTAACATCATAGGTGATGTCACCTTTAGTCTTATAACTCGAATGAGTTATGCCCCGGCTGGCGATCTTTCAGTATCCTGCGATAACAGAGCAATTCCCTGGTAGTTTGCTCTGTTATCACGGGCTTATACGTGGTCGCAGGCGGAGGCGCAGTTCGGATGCACACTCCTCACGAATCGAGGCTGCTCGAGTTTCTGCGGCCCCCTTTCGGCAAAAATCCCGGTCTGCTTCCTGGTTCCCGCCGTCCCTGGGGCATCTCTGATTACTGGCCGCTCTTTCTGCGGTGGTTTTCCGCCGGGATCGCCTGCTTCTTCGCTGGATACGCCGGACTGTGGCTGGGACATACGTCCGCCCAGGCGGACATTGTCTGGCCCGCCAACGGTATCCTGCTGGCCATCCTGCTCACATCTCCGCGCTCCTCCTGGGCCGGATATCTGGCCGCGAGCTTTATCGCCAACATCTGCGTACACCAGGCATTCCATTTCGAGGGCGTGTTTGCGTACGGGTTTTCCATCGCGAATGTAATCGAGATCACCGTCGCCGCCTATCTGCTGCGCGGGGACTGCACGCAACCGTCCGACCTTGGAAAGCCGCGGACCATGCAACAGTTTCTGCTTTGCGGAGTGCTGCTCGCACCGGCGACGTCCGCGGCCTTTGTCCAGCTGCTGCATCTGTTCCAGGGCACGCCATTCCGGCTGATTTCTCTCTGGAACTGGTTTTCGGGCGACGCACTGGGCATTGCCATCATGACGCCCTTATGCCTTGCCCTCCAGCCACGCGACCTCGCGTCCCTGATCCGCGCCGGACAGCGCAGGCGCACCATCATCATGCTCATGGCGATCCTTGCCCTAAGTGTGCTGGTCTTCGCGCAGTGGGAATATCCCCTCGCATTCGTGCTGCTGCCGCCTGTACTGATGCTGACCTTCCGGCTGCGCATCGCGGGTGGCGCCATCGCGATCTTCCTGATCGCGATCACGGGCTCCTACTTTACGGTGCTGGGCCAGGGCCCCTTCACCCTGATTCACCATGGTTCGCTGATCCACAGCATCGCCTTCCTGCAACTCTTCCTCGGCGCGCTGCTGGTAACGGTCTACTCGGTTGCGACGGCTCTGGGCGAGCGAGACCGGCTGCAGGAGGAGATCACCCAGGCCTACCGCAAGGCTGACGAACTCGCGGCGATCGACCATATGACCGGCACCATGAATCGCCGCACCTTCGACCGTGAACTGCAGCGTGAGTGGAACCGGGCTGTCCGCGAACAGGGCAGCCTGTCACTGCTGATGATCGATATCGACCACTTCAAGGCCTATAACGACCACTACGGCCACATTGCAGGCGACGAATGCCTCTCGCTGGTTGCATCGCTCCTGCGGGGAGCAGTACAGCGTGGAACCGATCTTGTGGCCCGCTACGGCGGCGAGGAGTTTGCCGTGCTGCTGCCCGGCACGCACGACGAGGGGACAGTGAAGATCGCCGAGCGGTTCCATCAGGCGGTGCAGAACGCGGGAATTCTCCATGCCAAGAGCCCACTCGGCCATGTGAGCATAAGCATCGGCGTAGCTACGTTGGAGCCGGCCCCGGA
Organism: Silvibacterium sp.; assembly: GCF_047605705.1. Taxonomy (NCBI): domain Bacteria; kingdom Pseudomonadati; phylum Acidobacteriota; class Terriglobia; order Terriglobales; family Acidobacteriaceae; genus Silvibacterium; species Silvibacterium sp. Next base: position 16,903 of record NZ_JASGFD010000071.1, read on the forward strand.
GACACAGCCCTCCAGGCTGATCCGTTCCGCGGATACGGCGCTCTACCAGGCCAAGCGAGAAGGGCGGAACCGCGTCATTCTGTGGCTGGACGAGGCAATCGTCCCCGACGCAATAGAGGAAACTGTTCCAGGGTTGTCCTGAAGATGATTTCCCGTGAATTTCCGCAATCCTGCGCTAAGACTTTTACTTTGTGCGCGTAAAGGGCAGAAACCCACTCCGGATTCTGTGAAGTGCGCCTTCGGGACAACGCTGCCCGCGCGCCCGACATCGTAGTTCCTCGGAGGAAATACGATGAATCTCAGAAAACTTGCCATCCCCACACTGGCATTGGCCCTGGCAGCTCCGTGCGTGACGATTGCCCAGGGTCCCCCACCTCCGCCGCCTCCGGGCGCCGGCGGATGGGATGCGCCTCCTTCGGCGTACAGCGACTTCCAGCGCAAGGGATTCCGCGACGGCATCGAGGGCGCTCGCCGCGACTTCGAGAACCATCGGCCGCCGAGTCCGGAAAACCGCGACGAATTCCGGCATCCGGACGTTCCTGGCCGCTTCCGCCACGATTATCGCGACGCCTTCCGGCAGGGTTACCAGGTGGGCTGGCAGCACATCATGCACGGTGGTCCCGGTCCTCGTCCTTACTAGGACGGCTGATTCCGATTCCATCGGATGACATTCAGCGGGCGGCTGCTTCCCTGGCAGCCGCCCGCTATCCTCTCTCGCCAGCCCTGCAATTCCCTACCCCGGTTTTGAACGTGGCAACGCTCCTGCTACGATCAAAGTTTCCAATGGCTGACGCAAAGCTCCAAATCATACCGCTGGGCGGTCTCGGCGAATTCGGCATGAACTGCCTCGCCCTCCGCTACAAGGACGACATTCTCGTTATCGATGCCGGCCTGATGTTCCCTGAAACGGAACTTCTGGGCGTGGATATCGTCGTCCCCGACATCTCCTACCTCGTTGAGAATCGCGAACATGTACGCGGCATCGTCCTGACCCACGGGCATGAGGATCACATCGGCGGCCTGCCGTGGATCCTGTCCGAGCTAAATGTCCCGGTCTACGCGACGGAATTCACGCTGGCCTACGTGGAAGGCAAGCTGGACGAGCACAAGATGCTCGACGACACGGAGCTGATCGAGATTTTGCCCGGGGTGAAGTTCCACCTCGGACCGTTCACGGTTGAGCCGATCCGCGTCACGCACAGCCTGGTCGACTGCGTCGCGCTGGCCATCGAGACGCCGGTTGGCGTCGTCGTGCACACGGGCGACTTCAAGATCGATTTCTCGCCGCCGGACGGCAAGGCAATCGATCTGCACAAATTTGCGGAGTACGGCAAGCGCGGCATCCTCGCGCTGCTGCAGGACTCGACCAACGTCGATCGCCCTGGTTACACGCCGGGCGAGTGGAGCGTGCGTCCGCGCCTGGACGAGATCTTCTCGCGCACCAAGCGCAAGCTCTTTTTCAGCTGCTTCTCGTCGTCAATCTACCGGATCCGCATCGCGCTCGAGCTTGCACAGCAGCATAACCGCAAGGTAGCGATCCTCGGCCGCTCGATGGTCGAGTCCTCTGAGATTGCGCAGGACCTCGGCTACATCGATGTGCCGCAGGGACTCATCGTGCATCCGGGCCAGATCAACGACTACGCGCCCGAGAACATGATGATCCTCATCAGCGGCACGCAGGGCGAGCCGATGAGCGCGCTGAGCCGCGCCTCGGTGGACAACCACAAGCATGCGCGCATCCAGACGGGCGACACGGTGCTGCTGAGCTCGCGTGTCATCCCCGGCAACGAGAAGAGCATCGGCCGCGTGATCGACCATCTCTACCGCCGCGATGCGCAGGTGATCTTCGACGACGGCTCAAACGGCCTGATCCACGTAAGCGGCCACGCCAGCCAGGAAGAGCAGCGGCTGATGATCAACCTGCTGCGCCCGAAGTTCTTCATCCCGGTACACGGCGACTATCGCAACCTGAAGAAGCATGCCGAGCTGGCGAAGAACACCGGCGTGGTGAAGGAAGCAATCGTCATCGAAGATGGAGACGTGCTCGAGCTGGATGGCGAGAGCGCGGTGCGCAGCGGGAAGGTATGATTCGTAAAATCTGATGCAGATGTCAGGCATTCGCATTCAC
>NZ_JASGFD010000072.1:0-18744 GCF_047605705.1 Silvibacterium sp.
GGGCAGCTGTCCGCCTTCGCCGGGCTTGGCGCCCTGCGCGACCTTGATCTCGATCTCCTCGGCGTGCATGAGGTACTCGGTGGTGACGCCGAAGCGGCCAGAGGCCACCTGCTTGATCTTGTTGTTCAGCAGGGAGGACGGGGTCGGCCTGCCGAGCAGGTCTAGGTCCACGTTCGGCTGGTAGACGGCAGGATCTTCGCCGCCCTCGCCGGTGTTGGACTTGGCGCCGATCATGTTCATCGCCGCGGTCACGGTCTGGTGCGCTTCAGGGCTGAGCGAGCCGAGCGACATGGCCGACGCGATAAAACGCTTGTACATCGACGCCGGGGTCTCGACCTGCTCCACCGGCAACGGTGCGCCGGCAGGACGAATCTCGAGGAGGTCGCGGATGTTTGCAGGCTGCGGTTCGACGGCCTGCGTCGAGAAGGCCTGCCATGCCGCGGCCGGCTCAGCGACGGCGGCAATGCCGCGGGCAGAGCCCACTACGGTCTGCAGAGCCTTGACGGTCTGCGGCTGCCAGCTGTGCGGCTCCGAAACGTCAGCCTTGCGGAAACGGATCCAGCCATAATCCGGCAGATCCTTGGTGGCGGTTGCGGTCGGCACCGGAGCGCCGCCTTCCCCGTCGCCGGTGATGGTGGACTGGCCGTTCTGCCAGGCCTGACGGATCTGCGCTTCGATCTCGGCATAGCCGATGCCGCCGAGCGGCGCTTCCACGCCGGTAAAACAGCGAGCCACAACATCCTTGGCAAGACCGAGCGAGTCGAAGAGATGTGCGCTGCGGTAGCTGTCCACGACCGAGATGCCCATCTTGGACATGATCTTGGCCAGACCGGCGTCGATCGCGTGCAGCGTGTTGCTCTCGCCCTTTTCCGGGTTGAGGCTGCGGGCAGTCTCGAGCGCGAGCCACGGGCAGACAGCACCTGCGCCCATGCCGAGCAGCACGGCCACGTGATGCACGTCGCGGCAATCGCCGGCTTCGACGGCAAGACCAGCACGGGTGCGATCCCCTGAGGCGATCAGCGCCTGGTGGACAGCACCGAGCACCAGCGCCATCGGAATGGCCGGGCTGGTCAGGTCGGCAACGTGGTCTGTCAGCAGCAGGATGGCTGCGCCGCCGCGTACCAGATCAATGGCCTTGGCGCAGAGCTCGTCCAAAGTTGCCGCGAGGGTCTGACCGGCAGGCAGGATGCATTCGAGCACCGCGAGCGGCAGGTTGTTGGCAAGCGCATGCTCGCGGGCGCGGAGATCGTGCATCTGCGCAAGCGAAAGGATCGGCGAGCGCAGCGAAAGCCCGGGCAGCGGACGGCGCTTGTCGAGCATATGCGGCCACGGTCCCAGACGGGTGTGCAGCTGCACAACGCGCGCCTCACGCAGCGAATCGATAGGCGGGTTGGTGACCTGCGCAAAGCGCTGGCGGAAATAAGAATAGAGCGGACGCGGCGCACGCGCGAGGGGCGCGATCGGCGTGTCGTCGCCCATTGACCAGACAGCATCCTTGCCGTCGGTGGCCATGGGCTTCAGGATCATGTTCACGTCTTCGCGCGAGTAGCCGAAGGCGACATGCAGGCGCGTCAGATCGGCGATTTCGATGGGCGTATCGGGAACGTGATCTTCGAGAATGTGCTCTTCGAGAAGGCTCTCGTACTCCGGAGCCGCACCGTCGAAGATGGTCTGCAGCTCTTCGTCTTCGTAGAGCTTCTTGTCCTTGAGGTCGACGACGAGCATCTGACCGGGGCCGAGGCGGCCACTGTGGACGATGGTTTCAGGATCGAGGTCGACGAGACCGGCCTCGGAACCAAGCACGACAAGCTGGTCCTGCGTCACGAAGAATCGACAAGGACGAAGGCCATTGCGGTCGAGGATGGCGCCGACCAGCGGGCCGTCCGAGAAGGCGATGGCGGCAGGGCCATCCCAGGGCTCGGCGGAGTCCGCGGCGTAGGAGAAGAACGCCGACGGCTTTTCGAGGGCCGCAGGCTGGATGAGCATGCGCAGAGCTTCGGCGACGGTGCGGCCATTGCGCGAGAGCATCTCGACGACTTCATCGAGCGAAGTCGAATCGGAGCCATCGGGCGTGAAGAGCGGCTCGAGCGCGCCATCGTGCTCGGCATTGAAGACAGCGGCACGGGCACGCATGCGGGCGCGGTTGCCCCACACGGTGTTGATCTCGCCGTTGTGCGCCATCATGCGCAGCGGCTGAGCGCGATCCCAGGAGGGAGCCACGTTGGTCGCATAGCGCTGATGGAAGAGCGCGTAGGCGGTGGCGAACTCGGGGTTGGTGAGATCCGGATAGAAGTCCGCGAGCAGACGGCCGATGCACATGGCCTTGTAGACCATGTTCGAGGTCGAGAGCGAACAGACATAGCTGAGCTGATGCTGCGGATTCGCCGCGATCAGGGCGTTCTCGGAGCGCTCGAAGTGCTTGCGGCTGAGATAGAGCCGGCGCGCAAAGGCTCGGGTCTTGAACTCGGCGTCGGTCGCGTCGGTGATGAGAGCGTGGCGGATGATGGGCAGCGTCGAAAGGGCGATCTCGCCGAGAACTTCACGGCGGATGGGCACCTCACGCCAGGCCAGCAGCTGCAGATTCTGCGTGGCGAGCGAGGCCTCGAAGGCGGCCTGCGATGCAGCGAGGGAGGCTTCGTCCTGCTGGGGGAAAAAAATCACGCCAACGGCAAGGGGGCGGTCCTCGGCCAGGGTTTTGCCCACGGAGGCGAGCAGCAGCTCGCGGGGAATACCGGTCGAAATGCCGATACCGTCGCCGGACTTGCCGTCGGCGGCGATGGCGCCGCGGTGCTCGAGGCGCGCGAGGGCCGTAAGTGCTTTCTCCAGAATGTCGTGCGACGGAATATTGGTCAGGGTCGCAACAAAGCCAACACCGCAGGACTCGTGCTCGAAGCGCGAGTTAATCAGAGAGGCGGCGGGGGCGGAAACGGACGAGGAGGAAGACGAGCTCTGTGGGCGCTCGAAGACAGAGACAAAATCAGTTTTATTTATGCTGCCCATACGTCACTATAAGTCCCTTCTGCGCTGGTGACATCACGAAAATGCAGCAGTGATGGGGCCTCCGCGCGCCTCATAAAGAAACGCAATCCGGGGCATCAGCAATTTTTATCTGGAAGTCTTGACAGACGGCCTGCGTATATTTATACATCGTTATGTATTTTTATGCACGACGCGGGCGGCTTGCGGCCCGCGATTTCTATTTGGTTCAGGAAACGGAGCGGCGTCGGTGACCAAAGTCGATCGGCACAACGTGATTCGGGAGCTGGTGGCGCAGATGGCGATCAGCAACCAGGACGAGCTGCGGCGCAAGCTGGTGCGGAGAGGCTTCGATGTCACGCAGGCGACCGTCTCACGCGATATTCACGAGCTCCGGTTATACAAGGGACCGAATGGCTATGCCCTGCCCAACGGCAACGGCGTCGCGCTGGCTGAGGACGAGGAAGACGACGACTCGCCGACGGTCGAGGACATCCTTTCCACCTTTGGATTGAAGGTGAAGCAGGCGATGAACCAGCTGGTGATCATCACGACGCACGGCGGCGCGCAGCCGGTAGCGGCATCGATCGACTCCGAAGACTGGGACGAGGTGCTGGGCACGATCGCCGGCGACGACACGATCCTGATCATCTGCGAAGACGAACGACGAGCCACCGGGCTCCGGGCACAGATCGAAGAGATGATCGGCTAGCTGCTTCGCGCAGGGCGATCCGCCTTCGGCCCCCGCTCCCTTTGGTCGCGATCCGAGATACTTGGGATACGGTGCGGGGTGCGGGGTCTGAAACAGAAGAAACAACTACGAACGAGATGGGGGATTCGGTGCAGACTGCAGTGCTTGGGGTGAGCGGATATTCGGGTGCGGAGCTGGCGCGGCTGCTGCTGCACCATCCACGGCTGAAGAACACGCCGCCTGTCTTCCTGGGACGTCCGGCGGTAGAAGGCTCTGTTGCAAAAGAAGAGCCGCTGACCACGCTGCATCCGCAGCTTCGCGACAATAATGGGTCTGCCGGGCTCAAGATCGAACCCTTTTCCTGGGAACTGCTGAAGGAGCGCGGCGTGAAGGTGCTCTTCCTGGCGACGCCGCATGAGCAGTCGCGGGAATACGCTCCGCTGGCGCTCGAGCATGGCATCAAGGTCATCGACCTGAGCGGAGCGTGGCGGCTCGAGGCTGCGGAGAATCGCGCGGTCTACAAGTTTGAAGATGACGGCACCGATGTCGCCAAGGCAACGCAGGCGAAGGCCGTTTACGGCAGCCCGGAGCTGCATCGCGAGGAGATTCGCAATGCTCAGCTGCTGGCGAATCCCGGTTGCTATGCGACCTCGGTAATCCTGGCACTGAAGCCGCTGACAGAAGCGGGTTGGGCGGACACGGACCGCGGCATCGTGTGCGACGCGAAGTCGGGTGTCTCGGGCGCGGGCAAGGCCCCGACGGCGAAGACCCACTTTATGTATGCGGCCGATAATCTTTCGGCGTATGGCGTCTTCGGACATCGGCACACGGGCGAACTGCTGGAGCAACTGGGCCTGGAGCGTGACGAGATCGTCTTCCAGCCGCACCTGCTGCCGATTCCGCGCGGCATCCTGTCGACGATTTACGTCTCGCTGAAGGAGTCGAAGACGGCGGCGGAGATTGCCGATCTTTACGCAAAGTTTTATGCCGGCAGCCCGATGGTGCGGCTCTTCGGCCCGGGCAACCTGCCGCAGATCCAGTACGTGGTGCGGACGAACTACTGCGACATCGGCTTCGAACTGGATAAGGGCGGCCGACGATTGATCCTGGTTTCGTGCCTCGACAACCTGCTCAAGGGCGCTTCGGGACAGGCGGTACAGAACCTGAACCTGATGTGCGGATGGGGCGAGTCCGAAGGGCTGGAGTAGCTCGCAGGACGCTGAAGTTTAAAAGAGATTGAGTTTGCAGGACAAGGTGGGACGCATATGAAATTCGTGGTGAAGCTGGGCGGAGTAGCGCTGGAGAATCTGGAACTGCGGCAGGCCTGCGCGCAGGCGATTGCCGACATGGTGAAGGACGGCCATCAGGTGGCGCTAGTGCATGGCGGCGGCGTGCAGCTGACGCGCACACTGAAGCAGCTGGGCAAGCAGAGCGAGTTCATCGCCGGACTGCGCGTGACCGATGCTGAGACGCGTGACGCGGCGGTGATGGTGCTCGGCGGCCAGGTGAACAAGGCTCTGGTGGCGGCTCTGGGCTCGCATGGACAGGCGGCCGTGGGTCTCTCCGGCGGCGATGGACTTATCTTCCGCGCGCGCAAGAAGCGCACGGCTCCGGATCTCGGATATGTGGGCGAGATTGCCGCGTCCGATCCGCGCTGGCTGGAAGCGATCTGGCAGATGGGCGCGGTGCCGGTGCTCTCGAGCATCGCACTGGGCTTCGACGGCGAGTACTACAACGTGAACGCGGACGAAATGGCCGCGGCCGCAGCAACGGCGTGCAAGGCCGATGCGCTGGTCTTCCTGACGGACGTCCCAGGCGTGCGCGGTGCGGATGGCGAAGTGATGCGCTGGCTCAGCGTAGGTCAGATCGCCGCACTCACCCGCGATGCGGTCATCAGCGGCGGCATGCTGCCGAAGCTGGGCGCCTGCCGGGAGGCTCTGCTGCAGGGCGTGAAGCGCGTGCGCATTCTTCCGGCGGAAGCGGCAGCGGTACTGCCCGATCTTTGTAATACGCGTGTCACAGAAGGCACGGAAGTGCTGGTCGCGTAGGAGATGAGGCATCGCGTGAGCGCGTCAAGCCATCACGCTTAAGAGAGATTTCAGCCGGTCGAGCCATGAGCCTGAGCTCTGAGCCCTGATCAGGGAGAGTTGAGATGACGTTAGAAGAGATCCAGGCAGCAGAAGCGAAGCTGCTGCTTTCGACCTACGAGCGGAACCCGATTCATTTTGTTTCGGGCGAGGGTGTGTATCTTGTCGACGAGAAGGGCGAGCGCTACCTGGACCTGCTGAGCGGGATCGGAGTGAATGCGCTGGGCTATGCGCATCCGGTGATTGAAAAGGCGATCGTCGAACAGAGCCGCAAGCTGATCCACACCTCGAACCTGTTCTTCCATGAAGGCCAGGCGGAGCTGGCACTGCGCCTGACGCAGGCCAGCGGCATGGATCGCGCCTTCTTCTCGAACAGTGGCACCGAAGCGTGGGAGGCCGCACTGAAGCTGGCCCGCGCGCATGCAGGCCTGCTGCGTAGCGAAGGCCGTACCATCGGCACCAAGTTCCTGGCGCTCGAGCACAGCTTCCATGGCCGCACGATGGGCTCGGTTGCGACCACGCACAAGGCGAAGTATCGCGAGCCGTTCGAGCCGGTGATGGGCAATGTCGAGTTCGTCGCGTTCAATAACGTCGCCGACCTGACCGAGAAGTTTTCGACCGATGTCTGCGCGATTGTGCTGGAAGCGATCCAGGGCGAGGGCGGCATCCGTCCTGTATCGCGCGAGTTCCTTGAAGTGGCGCGCGCGCTCACGCAGTCGACCGGCGCACTGCTGATCGTGGACGAAATTCAGGCAGGCTTTGGCCGTACCGGCAAGTGGTTTGCGTATCAGAACTACAGCGTGCAGCCCGACGTGACGACGGTGGCGAAGCCGCTGGCGGGCGGTCTGCCGCTTGGTGCGATGTTCTGCACCGAAGAGGCTGCGCGCGCGATTCATCCTGGCATGCACGGGACGACCTTCGGTGGTGGTCCGCTGGCCTGCGCGGTGGCAATCGCGGTCTTCGACGAGATTGAGAAGACGGGCATGCTGGAGCACATCACGGAGGTCGGCGCCCATTTCCAGCGCAGGCTGAACGAGCTGCAGGCGAAGCATCCTGCGATCACCGAGGTGCGCGGCAAGGGCCTGATGCTCGCCGCCGAGCTTGATTCCGCGGAGCTTGCGAAGGCCGTGCTTGCGGACCTGCTGGAGCGGAAGATCCTGATCAACCGCACGAGCGAGACGGTATTGCGCTTCCTGCCGCCGTACATCCTGAACAAGGAACAAGTAGACGTGGCGGTGGATGCGATCGACGAAATTCTGACAGAGCGGGCGCCGCAGGCAGCGGGCGCCGCAAACGAGGGAGGAACCAACGTTGGCTAGCAACGCATTGGATTTGAAGGAAGCGGTGGCGGGCTCGGTTCCCTCACCTTTCGAGTCACTGGCGGGACGCGATCTGTGTTCGATCGCGGACTTTTCGACAGTGGAGATTGAAGCGGTTCTGAAGCTGGCGCATGACGTGAAGGCGCGGCCGATGGACTATCGCTGGGCGCTCGACGCCAAGCAGATGGTGATGTTCTTCGAGAAGGCCTCGCTGCGCACGCGCCTGACCTTCGAGACGGCGATCAACACGCTGGGCGGCTCGGCCATCTTCGTCGACCAGACGCAGTCGCCGCTGGGCGAGCGCGAGTCGCTGGCCGACATGTCGCGCAACCTGGAGCGCTGGGTCTCACTGATCGTGCTGCGCACCTACGCGCACGAGACGATCACGGAGATGGCACAGTACGCGGCCTGCCCGGTGATTAACGCGTTAAGCGATCTCGAACACCCCTGCCAGGCACTGGCGGACTTCCTGACCATCGAGCAGAAGTTCGGCACGGCCAAGGGTCTGCGCTTCAGCTATGTGGGCGACGGGAACAACGTCTGCCACTCGCTGATGCTGACGGCTGCGCAGCTGGGCACGCACATGGTTGTGGGCTCGCCCAAGAACTACGCGCCCAAGGCGGATATCGTTGCCCAGGCGCGCGCCATCGCCAATGTGACCGGCGGCAGCATTGAGTTGGTGAGCGATCCGATTGCCGCGGTGGAAGGCGCCGATGCTATCTACACCGATGTCTGCACCAGCATGGGCATGGAGCACGAGGTAACCAAGCGCGCTCCGATCTTCAAGCCGTACCAGGTGAACGAAACGCTGATGGCGCACGCGGCTTCGCATGCGGTCTTCATGCACTGCCTGCCGGCGCATCGCAATGCCGAAGTCACGGATGCGGTCCTCGATGGTCCGCAGTCGGTGGTCTTCGACCAGGCGGAAAACCGCATGCACGCGCAGAAGGCGCTGATGCTCCTGCTGCTGGGTGGCGCTGCAAACGTCCGGAAAGAGGCGACCAAGTGAAGATGTGGTCGGGGCGTTTTCGCGAGCCCCTGAATGCGACGTTCGATCATTGGCAGCGCTCGTTCCGTTTCGACCAGGCGCTGCTGGCCGATGAGTGCGCGGCGAGCAAGGCTCATGCGCGCGCACTGGCGGCAGCCGGCATCCTGACAGAAGCAGAATTCTCGACGATCACGACCGGCCTCGATGGGCTGGTCGCGAAGTACGGCGAAGCATCGGCTGCGCAGAAGATCGAGTTCGATGCCGAGGACATTCATCACTTCGTTGAGCTGAAGCTGGTCGAGGCGATCGGGGATCTTGGCCTAAAGCTGCACACGGGCCGCAGCCGCAATGAGCAGATCGCGACCGACCTGCGCCTGTTTGTGCGGCGACAGATCGGCGTGATCCTTGGCGACCTGGCTGCGTGGGCCGGCGCTCTCGTGGAGCAGGCGGTGAAGGCGGGCGACGCGGTGATGCCTTCCTATACACACCTGCAGCGCGCGGAGCCTGTGCTGGTCGCGCACTGGCTGCTGGCGTATGTGGAGATGATCCTGCGCGATGCCTCGCGCCTGGAAGACTGCGCGAAGCGGCTGAACTACTGCCCGCTGGGTTCGGGTCCGATTGCGGGCGCGACGCTGGCGCTCGACCGCACCATCGCTTCGCGCGAGCTCGCGTTCACTGCTCCGACGTTCAACAGCATGGATGCGACGAGTGACCGCGACTTCGTGCTCGAGTACCTGCAGGCACTGACCATGATCGGCCTGCATGCGAGCCGCTTCAGCGAGGAGATCACTTTGTTCGCGACGGCGGAGTTCGGCTTTGTCGAGCTGCCGGAAGCCTTCTCGACCGGTTCGAGCGCGATGCCGCAGAAGAAGAACCCCGACCTGACGGAGCTGATCCGCGCAAAGGTGGGACGGCTGAACGGCGCGGCGCAGACAGTTACTTTACTTGTGAAGGGTCTGCCGCTGGCCTACAACAAGGACATGCAGGAGACTCAGGAGCCGGTCTTCGAGGCTTCGCGCACGGCGCACATGCTCACCTACCTGCTGGGTGCGTTCACTTCGGCGCTAACCTTCCGCATAGATCGCATGAAGGCTGCCTGCGAGATCGGCTACCTGAACGCGATGGCGGCAGCGACGTACCTTGTCTACAAGGGTGTTCCCTTCCGCAAGGCACACGAGAAGATCGGCAACGCGGTGCGGTACGGCCTGGACCACGGCAAGGAGCTGGGGGAGCTGACGCTCGACGAGCTGAAGCAATTCGGACCGGAGTTCGAAGCGGACTTCTTCGAGGCGGCTTCGCTTGAGGCTACGCTCGATTGCCATGATGTGATCGGCGGCACGGCGCGGGCACGCGTGAAGGCTGCGATCCAGGATGCGGCAGCGCGCGTGGAAGCACTGGCGGCACAGTATGCGGGAACGGGCGCGGCAAAGGAGGAGGAGCTGAGCCATGCGGGTGCGTAAGGCCCGGCTTCATGACGCAACCAACATCTACGAGCTGGTGAACAGCCTCTCGAGCGATGGAACACTGCTGCGGCGCGTCTTCGCGGAGATCTGCGAGAACGTGCGCGACTTCACGGTGGCGGAGACGGACTCGGGGGTCTTCCTCGGGTGCGGCGCGCTGCATCTTTACGGACCGCATCTCGCCGAGGTGCGGTCCATCGTCGTCAAGCCTGAGGCCAAGGGACAGGGCGCGGGCGGCCGTCTGCTGCAGGCGCTGCTGGATGAGGCCGAAGAGCATGGCGTGGGCTGTGTGTGCCTGTTCACGCGCATTCCGGACTTCTTCTTTCGCTATAACTTTCGCGAAGTGGAAGACCGCGCGGCGCTGCCGGACAAGATCTTCAAGGACTGCCAGAACTGCCCGCGGCTCTATCGCTGCGATGAAGTGGCGATGGCGCGCGGCAACCTGCCCCGGGTTTCGATCCTCGGACCGCGCGTGCAGGCGGAGCAGCTGGTCCGGTTGACGGGCTGATATACGCGAGGACGTGCATGCGCGCGTCCTCGCGTATTCCTTCCACAGCTCGCCGAAGCCTTCCTTCCATCATTAGAATGGCGTTGCGCCTATGAACTGGAAACTGGAACTCGCGCTCGCCTCGTGTATGCTGCTTGGCCTTCGGCACGGCTTCGACTACGACCATCTCGCCGCCATCTCCGACATCACTGCCGTACAGAAAAACTGGAAGCAGGGCATGCGGCTGGGCGTGACCTATGCGCTGGGCCACGCGCTGACCGTGGTGGTGCTGGGCGCGCTGGTGGTGATGTTGCATATCCCGCTGCCGGCGAAGCTGGACAACTGGACGGAGCGGCTGATCGGCGCGACGCTGATCGTGCTGGGTATCGGCGTGGTGGCGAATCTTTCGCGGCACTCCCATTCGCATGGCAGCGCCGTTCTCCAGAGCCGCTGGGCGATGCTGATCGGCGGGACTCGCTACGGATGGTGGCACGTGCGGCGGCTCTTCGGTAGTAATGCCGCGAAGCCTGCGCCGTTCGCGTGGAACTACAGCGGGGGATCGCTATTTGCGATCGGCGTGCTACACGGGCTGGGCGCGGAAACGCCGAGCCAGCTCATGCTATTTCTGTTGGCGGCGAGCCTGGGCGGCACGCTGCACGGCTTCCTGGGGCTGCTCGCTTTCGCTGTTGGGCTGGTGACGATGAACGGGCTGATGACAGCAGGGCTGGGCGGCATCTTTGGCGCCGGGACGCACCGGCCCGCGGTGTATCGCTGGACGGCCGTGGCCGGCGCGGTGTACAGCCTGGGCATCGGCGTGGTCTTTCTGCTTGGCGCTTCCGACTGGCTCCCGCCTCTCGGCGGATAGACGACTCGATAGCGCCATAACTCCCCTCGAAACAACGCCGAGGGCACATCCCTGAATCCAACGCGTGCAGGTAAGGAGCAAGATACGCATGCATTGGACAGGCGCGTTTGTCCTTCTTTTATTCGCGGTGCTGGTGCTGGGAGTGCTGCTGTTGCTGCTGCACCTCACCCAGCTGGGCAAGTTGGTTCACGAGGGGATTCCGGACAGGCCGCGACGGCGAATGTTCCTGGCCGCGGTGAGCTTCTTCATCACGTTTCTCGGCGTGCGGCTGCTGGTCTGGTGCATCACGCATCACATTGGCCCGTTCGGCTGGGTCACCATGGGCGGACGGCACATCCATCACCTGGTGTGGGGCATCTTCATCCTGCTGGCCGTGGGCTACGCGTGGCTGGCCGAGTGGGGCAACGGGACGAGCGCCATCTCAATCTTCTGGAGCCGCTTCTTTGCGATCCTCTACGGCGTGGGCGCGGCGCTCACGCTCGATGAGTTCGCACTGTGGCTGAACCTGGCGAATGTCTACTGGTCGCCGGAGGGCCGCGAGAGCATCGACGCCATCATCCTATTCGGAGCATTGCTGGGAGCGAGCGCGTGGGGCGCTCCGATCATGCGGCGGCTGCGCAAGGCTGCCTGAGCACTCGCTGCAGAGCCTACTTCGAGCCGCCGTTATACACCGCAGGCTCGCCGAGGCTCCCTGCCTTCGGCAGATGGCGGATGTAGAGCACCATCTTCCACATGTCGTCGTCCGCGAAGACGCCTTCGGACGGCGGCATGCCCGAGGGCGAGACGCCATGCTGGATAATCCACTTCAACTGCCCGTCGGTGTAGCTCTGCACCTCGTCTGAAGCGAGCGAGGGAACAGGCGGATCGACGGTAGCTGCGAAGGGGACGCCGGTATTCTGGCCGTCCAGACCATGGCAGACCATGCAGTATTGGGTGAAGGCCTGCTTGCCATCGTCGATATTCGAAGCCGTGGCGGGAAAAGGATTGCGGTCGCGCTTTCCGCCCACGGTGATGTGATGCTTCACCCACCGGATGGTGCCACTCTGCGCAGCACCGGGCTTCCCTGCCCTGCAGCCAGCGAGAGCGGCGAGGGCCAGGAGCGCGGCAATGCGCACACATGACGAGCGCGAGGTCATCGGCCTCTCCTGTCTACTTGTCGACGACGTGAACGGTGAACGCCATCCTGCCATGGCCCGATCCACAGAAGACACCGCACTTGCCGGAATAATCACCGGACTGCGCAGGGGTGATGGTCTGCTCGGCCTTCTCTCCGCCCATGGCCTTGATGTTCACATTGAGGCCGTCGATCCGCAGGCTGTGGGCCACATCGTCGGAATACATGACGAGGGTGACGGGTTCGCCCTTCTTCACGGTGATCTGGTCCGGCACAAAGGCGTAACGCTTGGCGTGAACTTCAATCGTCCTGTTCTCGGCGCGAAGCGCGGGCGTGAAGGCAAAGGCAGCGGTAAGGACGATCGCGGGGAGGGCTTTGAGGAAGGTTCGATTCATGGACTCTGGGCTCAGGGCCTTTCTTTTACAGCATAGCGTGACAGGCGTGGTGACGAGGAGTCACGACGCGCTTGCTTAGAAGTCTAACTACGCCAGCGAAAGAGCCATCGCAAGCAACAGCGCGGTGATGGAGATGAGCGTCTCGAGGACAGTCCATGTCTTGATCGTATCGACCACGCTCATGTTGAAGTACTCCTTCACGAGCCAGAAGCCGCCATCGTTCACGTGCGAGAGGATGACGGAGCCCGCGCCGGTGGCCACGGCAAGCAGCTCCGGCCGGACACCGGGCGCATGCGCCGCGATGGGAGCGACGATACCCGCGGCGGTGGTCATCGCAACCGTGGATGAACCGGTGGCCACACGCAGCAGCGCGGCGATGAGCCATGCGAGCAGCAGGAGCGGCATATGGCTGCCGAGAGCGACCCCGACGATCGCATGCGAAACGCCGCTATCCTGCAGAATACGTCCGAAACCGCCGCCTGCGCCGACCAGCAGGGTGATGGTGGCCGTGGGCGCGAGGCATTCATTGGTGAAGCGCAGTATGGTCTCGCGCGTGAAGCCGCCGGCTCGGCCGAGAGTGAAGAAGCTGAGCAGCACGCCGAGGAGCAGCGCGATGTCATCGTTACCGATGAAGTGCAGGCTCTGATTGATGGCGCTGCCGGACGCGGTGAAGGCATCCGCCGCACTCCCGAGCAGCATCAGCAGCACCGGCGCGAGGATGGTGAAAAGCGTCAGCGAGAAGGACGGCAGGCGGCGGTTCGGATCACGCTCGACGAACTGCGCGGCCATGGGGTTTTCTTCCGCGAGGCGGATGCGCGGCGCGATGAACATCGTCCAGAGCGGACCGGCCACGATGGCGGTGGGGATGCCGACGATAAGCGCGTAGAAGATGGTCTTGCCGATGTCCGCATGATATGCGGTCGCGGCGAGCATGGCTGCGGGATGCGGAGGCACGAGCGCGTGATCGACCGAGATGCCGGCGACCATGGGCAGCGCGACAAAGACGATGGATTTCCCGGTGCGGCGCGCGACCGTATAGGCAATGGGGATGAGCAGGACGAAGCCCACTTCAAAAAAAGCAGGCAAGCCCACGATGAGGGCGATCACCATCATCGCCCAGTGGACGCGCTTTTCTCCGAAGAGGCGGATGAGGGTGAAGGCGATCTGATCGGAGCCGCCGGACTCGGCCATCATCTTGCCGAGCATGGTGCCCAACGCGACGACCACAGCGATGTGGCCGAGTGTGTTGCCGACGCCGACTTCAAACGAGTGCACGACCCCCGCCGCGGGCATGTGCACGGCGAGCGCGAGACCCAGCGAGGCCAGCAGCAGCGTGATGAAGGGGTTCAGCCGGAAGACCGCAATGAGCACAACAAGCGCGACCACTGCGGCCAGCGCGGTAAGAAGCAGAAACAGGCTGTGGGGATCGATCATCGGGTGCGGCGTATCTCCGGCTGAGATGGGAGCGTGCAGTGGTGAGGCTGGTCTACTTCACAGGAGCTTTGTAGGCAACGCAGTCGATCTCGACCTTGCAGTCGACGACCATGCTGGAAACGACGCAAGCGCGCGCGGGCGGATGCTCTCCGAAGTACTGGCGGAAGACGCCGTTGAAGGACTGGAAATCCCGCGGATCGTCGAGCCATACACCGCAGCGAACAACATGCTCGGCCGAGTAGCCTGCATCGGCAAGAATGGCGAAGAGGTTCTTGATGGCCTGGTGCGACTGCGCGACGATGCCGCCGGAGATGACCTCACCGTCGACCATGGGCACCTGGCCGGAGACGTAGAGCCAGCCATCGGCTTCGACTGCGCGCGCGAAGGGCAGATGCTGGCCGCCTGTCCCCTTGCCTCCTTCGACTCCATACCGCTTGAGACTCATGTTCACTCCTGATGGATGGCGTTACTGAATCCAGCGGGTGCGGCCGCGGGGAAGAAAGCGGCCGGCGCGCTCGCCGGTAGACTCCTGCGCAGTATACGTGAGCACTCCGTTCACCCACACATGCGAGATGCCCTTCGCAGGCTGGATGGGATCGGAATACGTCGCAGTGTCGGTGACAGATTCGGGATCGAAGAGGACGAGATCGGCAAAGGCTCCGGGAGTGAGGACACCGCGACCTTCAAGACCGAAGCGCGCGGCCGGCATGCCGGTCATCTTGTGAATGGCGGCTGCGAGCGGCAGCAGCTTCTCTTCCCTGCTGTAACGGCCGAGGACGCGGGGGAATGTTCCCCAGAGACGCGGATGCGGGCGAGGATCGAGCGGCAGGCCATCCGAGCCGATCATCGTGGCGGGATGCGCTAGGATGCGACGCATATCTTCTTCGGAGATGCTGTGGTAGATCGCGCCTGCGGGCTGAAGCCTGCGCGCGGCCTCAAGCTGCGTGACGCCCCAGCTCTCTGCGATGCGTGCGAGAGGCTGGCCGGAGACCTCAGGATGCGGCGTGCTCCAGGTGATGGTGATGGCGACGCGCTCGTCGACCTGGCGAAGATCGAGGGTGCTGGAGCCAGCAGCGTAGGGATAGCAATCGCAGCCAACGGCCTGCGTCTCACGCACTGCTTCGAGAGCGGAGAGGACTTCCGGGCTGCGTCCCCAGTTGGCGATGCCCGCGCATTTGAGATGCGAGACGATCACCGGCACCTGCGATTGATCGCCGATGGTGAAGGCTTCGCGCAGTGCATCGAGGATGGTCTCCGTCTCGCTGCGCAGGTGTGTGGTGTAGACCGCATGGTGCGCGGCAAGGGGCTGCGCGAGGGCGATCACCTCTTCCGTCGTTGCATGGATGGCCGAGAGGTAGGCGAGGCCAGTGCTGAGGCCGAGCGCTCCGCCGGCAAGCGCGTCGTCGAGATGCGCGCGCATGGCGCCGACTTCCGCTTCGGTTGCGGCGCGATCGAGGCGATTCATGTGATTGCTGCGGAGCGCGGTGTGACCAATGAGCGCAGCGACATTCACTGCCGGCCGGGCCTCGGCGATGGCCGATATGTACTCACGGAAGGTGGGATAGCGGAAGTCATCGCGGCCGCCGAGCAGGTTCATCGGATCGGGTGGATCGGCATGGAGGGTGACAGGCGAGGCGGAGATACCGCAATTGCCGACGATCACCGTCGTGACGCCCTGCGAGATCTTGGGCAGCATCTGCGGAGTGCGGAGGACGGCCGTGTCGTCATGCGTGTGCACGTCGATGAATCCCGGGGCGAGAGCCAGACCGCGAGCATCGAACTCATGGGCCGCATGGTAATCAAGGCCCGGGCCAAGGTCTACGATGCGGTCTCCATCGACGGCGAGGTCAGCAACGGCACCGTTCGAGATATTCGCGGGACCTGGACTGGGGCCGTTGTCTGGGCCATCGCCAAGACCGTTATAGATGCGAGCATTGCGGATAAGAAGGTCGCAGTTTTTCATGCACACGTACTCCCATATAGCCTATAACCGTCACCGCACTTCCTCGCAGGAGCCGATGCTTTGGAACACTCTTCGTCACTGATTTCTCCTCTTAACAAAGGATTGGGCATGCTTACGGCCCCGCTCACCACGGAAGCCGTCGCGGCCGTTGGCTGGAATGTGCTGCGCGAGGATGTGAGCCTGCCGTGCGCGGTGCTTTACGAAGAGCGGCTGCAGCACAATCTGACGTGGATGCAGCGCTTCATCGAGGAGTACGGCGTGAAGCTGGCTCCGCACGGCAAGACGACGATGGCGCCGAAGCTCTTCGCGCGGCAGATCGCGGGAGGAGCCTGGGGCATCACGCTGGCGACGGCGCAGCAGGTGCAAGCTGCGTACACGCATGGCGTGCGGCGCGTGCTGATGATGAATCAGCTCGTCGGCAGACAGAACATGGAGATCGTCTCGCGCCTGCTGGAAGACGCTCACTTCGATTTTTACTGCCTGGTGGACTCGGCTGCGCAGATCGAGCAGCTGGGGACGTTCTTCCTTGCGAAGGGACAGCGCGTGCAGGTGCTGCTGGAGGTAGGAGTCGAGGATGGCCGCGCCGGCGTGCGTAGCGAGGCACAAGTTGCGGAAGTGCTGGAAGCGCTGGGGCGATGGAAGAACACACTGGAGCTGCGCGGTGTGGAGTTATTCGAGGGCCTGCTGAAAGACGAAGCCGCGGTGCGGGGCTTTCTCGGCAGAGCAGTCGAGGTTATGAGGAGGTTGGTTGCCGATGGCCATCTCGCCGCGGGGAAAGCTATCCTCACCGGCGCGGGTTCGGCCTGGTATGACGTGGTGGCGGATGTCTTCACGGACGCAGGGTTCGGTGATGCCGTCGATATCGTGCTGCGGCCGGGCTGCTATCTGACGCATGATATCGGTGCGTATCGTGAGGCGCAGGAGCGCATCCTCGCGGCGAATCCGGTTGCGAGGAAGTTGCGAGCAGGATTGCTGCCGGCTCAGCATATCTGGTCCTACGTACAGTCGGTGCCTGAGGCCGGGCGAGGGATCCTGGGCATGGGCAAGCGGGATGCTGCCTTCGATGCGGGGCTGCCGGAACCGGCGCTGCATTATCGTCCGGGGGAGGATGCTCCGCGCATGGCTCCCGCACACTGGAAGCTGGCGAAGATGATGGATCAGCATGCGTATCTCGATATCCAGAGGGGGGATGACATCCAGCCCGGCGACATGATCGCCTGCGATGTCTCGCACCCGTGCCTCACCTTCGACAAGTGGCGGACGCTGCTGGTGGTGAATGCGCATTACGACGTGATCGACCTGGTGGAGACGTATTTTTAGGAAACCGCAGGTCCCTCCACTTCGCTCCATTTGGTCGCTCCGGTCAGGATGACAATATTTCTGTAAAGAGAAGCCCCGCCTTAACAGCGGGGCTCTCTTTATGGCGATTTTGTAACGGTTACGGTTCTATTTCGTTGCGGCAGGCTGTTCCTTCCCCTGCTCCTTGAGCTGATCGAGCAGCACCGTCACTGCCTTTTCGAGCTGGGAATCGCGGTCTTCCAGCGTTTCACCGGGCTGGCGGACGACTTCCACGTCGACCGGGCGGGGATGGCCTTCCATGGTCTGCCCGCGAAGATCCTGCACTCGGGTCTCCGGCAGGCGAACGGCGGAGCCGTCGATCAGGCCTGTACCGCTGGTGAAGATGATCCAGCCTGCGGTTGGCGTGCCTACAACTTTGCCGAGATGCAGCGCGCGGTAGCCTTCGGTGAAGTCCTCGGCATCGGAGAGCGAGCTCTCGTTGGTAAGTAGGTCCGTGGGCAAGCCCAGAGCACGCTGGCCGAGCGCCTGGCGTGACGGCGTCGAAGGCTCACCACGTGATGTCATCACGAGGTAGTTTCTGCGTGAGAGGACATCGATGGCATAACCGTTGACATAGCCGCCGTTGTTGTTACGCACATCGACGACCACGCCTTCTTTACCTTCGTTCTGCGCATCGAGATCGATGTAGAGCTGCTTCAGCGAGTGATCGCTCATATCCGCAATGTGGACGTAGCCAAGCTTGCCGCCGCTAAGCTTCTCCACCATGGCGCGGTTGTGCTCGACCCACCCGCGATAGAGCAGACCTGCCTCAGTTGCGGAATCGACAGGTTGCACGATAGCATCGCGCTCCTTCCAATCCTTGGCGGCGATGCGCAGGACGACGCGGCGTCCAACCTGATCCTCGAGGAGCTGATCGAGATTTGTGTGGTCATCAATGGAGATGCCGTTCACCGCGACCAGCATTTCTCCCACATGAATCGAGCCCTCGACAGCCGCGGGGCCAAGAGGCACGATCTCGCGAATGACGAGGCCCTTCCCTGCTTCGTAATTCGCGCGCTCGAAGCGAAGACCGAGACGACCCGTCTTCACGGCGTGGGTTGAACCTCCGCCGGAGATGCCGGAGTGCGAGGCGTCGAGCTCACCGATCATGAGGTTGATGTCGCGGCGCATCTCGTCCGGCGTGCGGCTACCGGCGATGTAGGGAGCGAAGGTGTCGTGCAGCTCGCTCCAGTTACGGCCGTGGAAGTCCTTGTCATAGAAGCGGCGATTGAGCACGCTCCACGCTTCGTTGAAGGCGATGACCTTGTCGGTGTTGAAATCGATGTCCAGCGTAGCCGTGGCCTGAATGGGCTTGGCCTGCCCACTTTCGAGCGTGATGCGGCGCGGCTGACCATCTTCGAGCACGAGCAGTTCCTTCGAGTCGGGCGAGAAGGTGATGCTGCCCTTCTCTGTCGCGTTCGCGGTGAGCTGTTTCGGAACCGGCGGCTCCTTCGGATTTTCTTCGAGCGAGTAGGAGTAGAGATTACTGTGATTCTCGGAGCGCGCGGTGAAGACGAGAGTCTTGCCATCGGGGCTGATGTGCGGGTCCATCGCGTTCAGGCCCAGGGGCAGCAGCGTGAGGCGATCGCGGATGCCGTCGAAGTCCGAGCCCTTCAAGATCGACTTC
>NZ_JASGFD010000073.1:0-17793 GCF_047605705.1 Silvibacterium sp.
CGCGACGGCCGGGCATCAGGCGCGCGCCCGCGTGGCCGCCTTCGCCTTCGAGCAGGATGCGGTCGCTGGCCGGGGCGGCGATGGCGGTGACGAGGCCGAGCGGCAGACCTTCGGCTTCGAGGAGCGGTCCCTGCTCGATGTGCAGCTCGACGAAGGCGGCGTAGTGGCCGGGTGCGAGGCGGACGGTGGCGAGGTCGCCGTGGAAGCCCGCGCTCTCGCGGACCTCGCGCAGGGTGCGCGGCGCGGCGTCGGGCGTCTCGGTGGTGGTTTCGAGCAGGTTGTCGGCTTCAGGGCCGAGCGTGCCGGAGAGCAGGCGCGAGCCGAGGCAGCCGATGCCGAAGCGGGTGGGCTCCTCGGAGGTGAAGAGGATGAGCTCGAGCGAACGGCGCGGCTGGAAGCCGGCGGCCTTCAATGCGCGCAGCGCTTCTAGCCCGCCGAGGACGCCGACGGTGCCGTCGAAGCGGCCGGCGTGGGGGATGGCGTCGATGTGCGAGCCGGTGGCGACGGCGGGGAGCGCCGGCTCCGAGCCTTCCCAGCGGAAGAAGGTGTTGCCCACGGCATCTTCGCGGAGGGCGAGGCCGGCTTCGCGCGCCCGGTCCTTGAGCCAGGCGCGGGCGGCCTGATCCTGCGCGCTGAAGACGAGCCGGGTGACGGCGGGGCTGGGATCGGCAGAAAAGGTGGCGAGGTGGTCGAGCTCGTCATTGAGACGACTCGTTTGGATAGGGATGTGGGTGAGCGGCATGGTGTGTTGCTCCTGGCTTCACTTCTGGATGCGCTGCGGACATTCTGCCTTCCCACGTCTCAAGGTCGAGACGTGGGGCACCCGGGTTTGCACTGTTTCACTGCGGACATCTTTCTTCCCCACGCAAGCCAACTTCGGGCTTGCATGGGCCACCCGGGGTGTCGTTATGCTCCAGCTAGCAGCTAGCTGAGCGGGTGGCGGTTCCAGTCCTTGTAGATGAGGTACTTTGCTGCCGATTTGCCGAGTGCGCCGAACCACTGCGGGCAGTAGGGGCCCATCCAGATGAAGTCGCCTGCGGTGACGGGGTACCACTGGTCGCCGAGGCGGTAGATGCCGCCGCCTTCGAGCATGAGCAGGCCGTGCTCCATTACGTGCATTTCCACCTGCGAGAGCGCCGCGCCGGGCTGGTAAGTCATGGTGTTCACGGCGAAGTCGTAGGCTGGATCGTCGGGGATGAGCGTGCGCACGATGAGGTCGGGGTCGCCGTTGAGCGGCTGGCCGCCAACGGCCGTTTCGCTGCCGAGGATGGGCCGCGGCGTGGCAACGCCGGGCAGCGCGAGGTAGGGTTTCTCGATGACGGCGAGCACGGCGGCGGGGGATTTCTCCGGTGAGGGCACGGCAAAGGGAATGGGGCTTGAGGCGTCGATGCGCGCAGTTCGCTCCTCGGCCGCGCCTGCCTCGGCGGCGCGAATCACGCAGGGATCGGACTCGGGCAGATAGGCGTAGTCGCCGGGGCGCAGCGCGCGGGCTTGATTGTCGAGGCTTATCTCGGCGCGCCCGCTGATCACAAAAACGAATCGCTGGCCGGGCGTGGGGCCGAGCGCGCCTCCGGCCTCGAGCTCGGCGGTGTACCAGGTGAAGGCCGCCCCCATGGGGGGCGAGGTGTGCACGATGGCTTTGGCCGCTGTCATGCCGGGCAGCGGTGTGCGGATGAAGGCATCCGGGGTGTGCAGGGCGTGGCTGGCGCGGCGCACGCTGCGGGTGGCGCCGAGGTGATGCAGGGTCACGCGGTAAACCTCGCTTCAAAGAGTTCGAGCCATGCTACTCCGGCCTCGAGCGCGCGGGCTACGTCGACGGCTTTCACGGCCTCGTCGGGATGATGGCTGATGCCACCGGGCGAGCGCAGGAAGAGCATGGCGGAAGGCAGCTGCTCGGCCAGGATCATGGCGTCGTGCCCGGCGCCGGAGACGATGCGGAAGGGCGGCTGGCTTGCGGCGAGCAGCGCGGAGTCGGAGAGGATGGCGAGGCCTGCGTACAGTTCAACGGCGGGCTGGTCGAGTTCGAGGGTGATGGCGACCTCGAGATGCCGCCGCTGCGCGATGGCTTCAGCCTCGCTCTTCAGGCGGGTGAAGGCCGCGGTGCGGACGGCGTCCTGCGCGTGGCGAAGATCGAGCGAGCAGCGCGCGAGGCCGGGGATGACGTTGATCGCGCCGGGCTCGGCTGCGATGCGGCCGGTGGTGGCGACGAGGCCGGGTGTCTCCGCGGCGAGGGTCTCGGCGGCGAGCAGCCACTCCGCTGCCCCGGTGAGGGCGTCGCGGCGCAGGGCCATGGGCGTGGTGCCGGCGTGGCCTGCGCGCCCGCGAAAGGTAAGGGTCGCGCGCGTCTGCCCGGCGATGGCGTCGACCACGCCGAGCGCGAGACCCGCGTCTTCGAGCACCGGGCCCTGCTCGATGTGGAACTCGAGATAGGCGCGCGTGGCGGGATGAATGACAGCCTCGATGGCCTCGGGATGCGTGTCGGCAAAGGCCGCGAGCGCGGTGGCCATGGGGATGCCGTTCGCGTCCTCGCGCGCGAGCTGCGGCGGGCCAAGCCTGCCGACGAGTGCGCGGCTTCCGACGAAGGGCAAGCCGTAGCGGACGCCTTCTTCATCCGAAAAGCCGATGACTTCGAGGCCGAGCAACGGATGCGTTTCGCCCACGGCCTCGGCGAGCGCGATGCCGAGCAGCACGCCGAGAATGCCGTCGTACCTGCCGGCGTTGGGCACGGTGTCGAGATGCGAGCCGATCATCAGCCGCAGCGGCGCATCGGGATGGAGCACGCCGCGCAGGTTGCCGGCGCGATCGACGGCGACTTCCATGCCGGCTGCCTCCATCCAGGTGGAGACGAGGCGCAGACAATCCTCCATAGCGGGCGAGAGAAAGGTGCGGGTGATGCAGCCGGGCTCATCGGTGAAGCGTGCGAGCCGTTCGCAGCGGCCGAGGATCTCCTCGGCGCGTTCTGCATAGCTGCGGTGGTGCTTTTCCGGCGGATGCCTGAGCGAGGACATGGATGCCTCCTACGCGCGTTCTACGGTGGCTTCAATCGAGCCGTGGGGCTCATCGGTGGGCACGAAGATGGTGTTCGGGTTGTCGAGGCCGAAGGGCGTGAGGTCGACGAGGTTGCAGTGCTTGTTGGGCAGCCGCAGGTGGACGAAGGCGATCTCCTCGACCGCGCCCAGCGCGGCTTCACCCATGGCGTAGAGCGTCTGCTGCACGGATAGGCTGCGATGCCGGGCGAAGGCGGCGAGCAGCGCATCGGTGGCGGCGGCGCGCGTGGCGGCGAAGTCAGTGGGCTCGACGGCATAGCGCCACTCGACGGTGGCGAGGGTGCCGAAGAGCCGGTCTTCGGTCTCGCGCAGGGTGGTGAGGGGGTCGCGGAGGAAGCCGGTGAAGCCGGATTTTGCTGTCTTGAGCAGCGAAAGGTTGGTGAATCCGGAGGTAATGGTGGTTGTGTCTGGAGAAATTGTCACCGTAGCGGTTTCAAATGCGTCACCCGCGTGGGTGAAGGCGTCGGCAAAGCTCTCGCCGTCGGCCGCGATCGGCGCCCACGGCGTGGAGCGGATGGAGATGGAAGCTGTGGCGGCATACGGGCTGGCGGCGAGCAGGTGGCGGCCCAGCTCGAGGGCAAAGTCCTCCATGGTAATGGCGGAGGAGGTGCGCGCCAGCGCGTAGACGGTGTTCTTCATCGTGTCCGTGGGCAGGATGCGTGCGTTGCTTCCGGTGGTGAAGGCGGTCTCGAAATCACCTTCGAGCGCGATCTCGACGGTCCACTCGAAGAGGCGATGCGGGCTGAACTCGCGCGAGAGCTTCATGAGGCGGACACGCGATTTGCCGTAACGATTGGCGCCTAACCTGAACATGTTCAGCTTCCCCGGTAGGTGGTGTATCCGTTGGCGGTCAGCAGCAGGGGGATGTGATGGTGTACGGCGTCGCGCACGGTGAAGGCGATGGAGACTTCCGGATAGAGGCCTTCGATGCCGAGCCGCGCGTGGTAGTCGCCGGTAAGAAAAGTAAGGCGATAATCGCCGGGTTCGAGGCGCTCGCCGGCGGGCATCAGCTCGCGCACGCGGCCGTCGGCGTCAGTGGTGGCGGCGCGCAGATGCCGCCAGTGCCCGTCGTGCCGGCGATCGAGCGTGACGCGAATGCCCGCGGCGGGCTTGCCCAGCGTGGTGTCGAGTACATGCGTGGAGAGTGTGGTCAAGCGTTCAGCCATTTTTGGATCCGTAAGCGCGTGATCTGTCTCTGTTGTTCGGCGGCCTCGCGCAACTCGGTGGCGGGGTCGTTCGCCAGCCGCTGCTCGAGGATCGCCAGCATCTCTTCGGCGGTTTTGCCGGTGGCGCAGACGATGTAGATGCGGCCGAAGCGGGCTTCGTACGCGGCGTTGCCTGCACGCAGCCGCTGTTGTGTATCGTCGGAAGCGAGCGCGGCGCGGGCTTGCTCCTGCGCGGACCATGTTGCCGATTGCGCTTCGGCCGAAGCAGTTGCTTTGCGTTCGCCTATGCGTTCTCCGATGCGTGGATGATTGCGGAAGGCTTCGTCCCAGTCGTCCGCTGAGAGCGACCACCAGATGCGGTCGGCTTCGGTGAGGAGCGTGGAGACGTCGGCGACAGGACGGCGTGCGGCCATCGCATGCGCCCAGGCACGCGAGCCGCAGCAGGCGAGCAGCAGGGCGGCGGCTTCCTTGGCAGGCAGCAGGTTCCACTGCGCGAGAGTCGGCGCGGGCGTCGCGCCGCTGGTGCTTGCGATCAGGCTGCCAGGAGTGGCGATGCTCTCCTCCGTATCTGTGGATGAACGGGTTGAGACGAAAGGGCTACCGCTGGATGCCCGCCGGAAAATTGCCCCATGATACTACGCTGCTTCGCGCGGAGCGACAGCTGCGCGCAGGGCGACTTGCCTTCGTCCTCCGCTCCCGTTGGTCGCGCGCTGGATATGTTGTGAGAGTCGCGTGAAGCGGCTGCAGGCCGGCTTATATCGCGCGTCCCTGCAGATCGCTCGCAAAGCTCGCGTGGCCTTGCGTGAGGTCGCAGATCTTTTCTCCGCGCAGGTATGTAGCCATCACCCGTCCGCGCAGCATTTCACTTACGTAAGGTGAGAGGGCGTGGCGGCTGTGGAGATCGTTCGCGCTCACGTGGAACTCGGCATCGGGATCGAAGACGACGAGGTCGCAGTCACGGCCTGCCGCGATGGCGCCTTTGCGGGCTTCGAGCCCGGCGAGGTGCGCGGGTCCTGCGCTCATCAGTCTTGCGATCTCCGTGAGGCCGAAGCCGCGTGCGGAGAGGCCGGTCCACACTACGGGCAGCGCGACGGCGAGGCTGGCGATGCCTCCCCAGGCGAGATCGAATCTGCCTTCTTCAAATTTTTTCATTGCTGGCGGGCAGGGCGAGTGGTCGGTGGCGACGAGATCGATGACGCCTTCGCGGACGGCCTCCCACAACTGCTCGCGGTTGGCGCGGCTGCGGATGGGCGGCGCGCACTTGTGCAGGGTGCTGGCGTCGGGGATCTCTTCGGCGGCGAAGTGGAGATAGTGCGGGCAGGTCTCGACGGTGACGGGCAGCCCTTCGGCGCGGGCCTGGCGCAGCATGGGCACGGCCTGCGCCGTGGCCAGATGCACGATGTGCAGGCGGAAGCGATAGCGACGGCAGAGCGCGAGAAGGATGCGAATGGCGG
The DNA here is from genome assembly GCF_047605705.1 of Silvibacterium sp. Classification (NCBI taxonomy): domain Bacteria; kingdom Pseudomonadati; phylum Acidobacteriota; class Terriglobia; order Terriglobales; family Acidobacteriaceae; genus Silvibacterium; species Silvibacterium sp. The sequence continues at coordinate 5,668 of NZ_JASGFD010000073.1, forward strand.
AGAGCTCGGCCTCGTCGGGGCGCGAGGCGAGATAGGTTGCGTACCGGCGCCAGTCGTTACTTGTCTCGTTCAGCATTGCCGTTGCAGCCGCTATGGGCTCTTCCAGCTCGGCGTGTACGAGCAGCGGCAGGCCGGTAGTGGCGACGTGCGGCAGCGCTGCCTCGAGCTGCTGGAGCGAGACCATCTGGAAGCCTTCGCAGCCGGGGTAGATGAGGAAGCACTTGTATCCGCGCACACCTGCTGCGGCGAGCGGTGCGACGTCGGCGGCGTTGTCTCCGGCGACGCCTCCCCATGCGGCCCAGTCGACGAGACACTTGCTGTAGGCAGCGCTCCGCTTGGCTTCAAGTGCCGCGACGTTGGTGGTTTCGGGCAGGCAGTTGAGCGGCATATCGACGAGCGTGGTGATGCCGCCGGCTGCAGCGGCGCGGGTCGCGGTGCGAAAGCCTTCCCACTCGGTGCGGCCGGGCTCGTTGATGTGGACGTGGCTGTCGATGAGGCCGGGCAGCAGCGCGAGCGTGCCGAAGTCGTGCACGGCGTAGCCGGCGGGGATCTCCGAGGGAGCGCAAACGGCGCGAATGATGCCTTCGTCTTCGAGAACGGCAGCGGAATGAATCCCATCCGGCAGAACGACGCATGTGGAGACGAAGGCCTGTGCCATACTGCGTATGATTTCCGCACGCGGAGGAGATGGCAAGTGGGAAAGAGTCCGAACCCGGAGTTTATGCGGCGCGCCATCGAGCTGGCGACGCGCAATGTGCAGTCGGCGGCGGGCGGCCCGTTCGCGGCGGTCATCGTGAGGGATGGCGTGATTGTGGGCGAGGGCGCGAACTCTGTAACCGCCACGAACGATCCCACGGCGCACGGCGAGGTGGTGGCGATCCGCGACGCGTGCGCGCGGCTGGGCGTTTTCTCGCTCGAGGGCTGCGAGATGTACACCAGCTGCGAGCCCTGTCCGATGTGCCTGGCGGCCAGCTACTGGTCTCGCCTGGAGGCCGTGTATTACGGCAACGATTGCCATGCCGCGGCGCGCGCGGGCTTCGACGATGCGTTTCTCTACGAGCAGTTCCGGCTGGACCGCGAATTACGCCGGATGCCATCACAGCAGGTGCTTGCTTCCGATGCGTGGGAGAGCTTCGCAGCGTGGATCGACTCCACGGAGAAAATAGAGTACTGACTGCTGCGCGCAGGGCGATTTGCTTCGCGTGGCGCTCCCGCTGGTCGCGATTCGATGGATTCACTCAGGAGAGAAACCGCAGGGCCCTCTACTTCGGCCGGGATGACACTGTGTTTGTTGTATACCTGACCCATGATCGCGACCAGCAGGAGCGCGTGCCGAAGGCAAAGGGCCCGCACGGCCAGTGCCGCGACCAGCGGGAGCGGGGGCCGTAGGCGGATCGCCCTACGCGCGGTAGTAGACTGAGGGCTTTAACCATCGCGGTGTGGAGTGGGTTGCCGGTGGCGTTGCTGCCCGGGGTGGTGATTTCTATCTGGAGTGCGCCATGGGCGATGAAGTGCGATGTTTTTCCAGTGCGGATAGTTCTTCCGATGCAGGCAGTTCTCTCGGTGTGGAGAGAGAGTCCGCGGCGGTGTTCGAGGGCGAGCGCTACGCATCGATCCGGGCCCGCTTCGGCGATCTGCATCCGCCGCTGGGCGCGCAGGCCGCGGTGGTGGAAGCGACGCGCTGCCTGAATTGCTTTGACGCGCCCTGCACGGCTGCGTGCCCTACGCATATCGACGTGCCGCGCTTTATCAAGAAGATTGCGACGGGGAATCTCGACGGCTCGGCGCGCACGATCCTCGATGCGAACGTGCTGGGCGCGAGCTGCTCGCGCGTGTGCCCGGTGGAGGTGCTGTGCGAGGGCGCGTGCGTGATGCATGGCGTGAACGAGAAACCGATCGAGATTGCGCGGCTGCAGCGCCATGCGATGGACCGCTTTCATGCACGCGGTGGCCAGCTGGCGAAGAAGCACGAGGCGCGGCCCGGGCGCGTAGCCTGCATCGGCGCGGGGCCTGCGTCGCTGGCCTGCGCGGCGGAGTTGGCGCAGCAGGGCTTTTCTGTAACCGTGTTTGATCGGAATCCGCTGCCGGGTGGTTTGAACACCTATGGCGTGGCCGAGTATAAGCTCTCGACGAAGGCGAGCCTTGAGGAGATCGCACTGATTGCCACGGCGGGCGTCGAGTTTCGCTTTGGGTCGGACGTGGACGCAGCGATGCTCGCAAAGCTCGAAGAAGAATACGACCTGATCTTTCTCGGCGTAGGGCTTGGCGCTCCGAATGCGCTGGCGATTCCCGGAGGCGATCATCCGGCGGTGATCGATGCGCTGACGTTTATCGCCGACTACAAGACGGCGCGGCGCACACGTGTGAGCGGCAATGTCGTGGTCATCGGCGCGGGGAACACGGCGATCGATGCAGCGAATGCCGCACGGCGGCTGGGCGCGGATGAGGTGTCCATCGTGTACCGGCGCGGGCCGGAGAGCATGTCGGCTTTCGCCTTCGAGTACGAGCATGCCAAGCAGGAAGGTGTGCGATTTTTTTGGGAGACGCAGCCGGTGCGCGTGGTCGCGGAGGATGCTCTTTTGGAATATCTCCACTGCACGAAGTTAGACGCGTCACTGCATCCCGTGCCGGGCTCGGAGTTTGACCTTCCGTGCGACCTCATTATTCCTGCAATCGGGCAATCGCCACTGCTGACGCTGCTGGAATCGCTGCCCGGCATTGCGCTGGAGGGCGGCCGCGTGGGGATCGAGCGCGCAACGGGAAAAACTTCGCATGAGAAATATTTCGCCGGCGGCGACTGCGTGAACGGTGGCCGCGAGGTGGTGGATGCTGTCGCGGACGGCAAGCGGGCCGCGCGTGCGATGACTGCGGCACTGGAGGTGCGCTATGCGTGAGCCGAAACTGGATGTGAACTTCGCGGGCATCGCGTCTCCAAACCCTTTCTGGCTGGCTTCCGCGCCGCCGACGAACACGGGCGAGCAGATCATGCGCGCCTTCGACGCGGGCTGGGGCGGCGCGGTGTGGAAGACGATTGGCGAGCCGGTGACGAACGTCTCTTCCCGCTATTCGTCTATCGACTGGCAGGGGCAGCGCATGATGGGTCTGAACAATATCGAGCTCATCAGCGACCGGCCCATCGAAGTAAATCTGCGCGAGATGGCGGAGGTGAAGCGCCGTTATCCGAAGCACGCGGTGATTGCGTCGTTGATGGTGGAATCGAAGCGCGAGACGTGGCATGACATCGTGCGGCGCTCGGAAGATGCAGGCGCGGATGGGCTGGAGCTGAACTTCGGCTGCCCGCACGGTATGAGCGAACGCGGCATGGGCTCGGCTGTGGGCCAGGTGCCCGAGTACACCGAGATGATCACCGCATGGGTGAAGGAAAAGGCGCGCACGCCGGTGATCGTGAAGCTCACGCCGAACATCACGGACATCCGCGTGATGGCGCGTGCGGCGAAGCAGGGCGGCGCGGATGCGGTGTCCGCAATCAACACGATCAACTCGATTACCAGCGTCGATCTCGACACGTTGACGGCGCGGCCCAACGTCGATGGGAAATCCTCGCATGGCGGTTACTGCGGCCCGGCGGTGAAGCCGATTGCGTTGAACATGGTGCAGCAGATCGCGTCCGATATCGATATTCCGATCTCGGGCATTGGTGGCGTGGCGACGTGGCGCGATGCGGCGGAGTTCATCCTGCTGGGCTCGGGCACGGTGCAGGTGTGCACGGCGGCGATGCACTACGGATATCGCATCGTGGAAGACATGATCGATGGGCTGGCGACGTGGATGCGCGAGAAAAGCTATGCGTCGATCGAGGACTTCCGTGGCCTCAGTGTGCCGCGTGTGACGGAGTGGAAGCATCTCAATCTGAATTACAAGATTATTGCGCACATCAACGAGTCGAAGTGCATCGGCTGCGACCTGTGCATGATTGCCTGTTGGGATGGTGCACATCAGTGCATCCATAGAGATAGAGTCAGCGGCGAGGTGAACGGGCCGGTCGAGCTGCACACAGCGCCTTCGGTGATCGAGGCGGTGTCGCGCGCAAGCATCGCAGTCACACCCATTGCCAAACTGGATGCGTCGGCCACCGGTACAGCGTATGGGCTCACGCCGCTCGAACGCATTCCGCGTGTGGATGAGACCGAGTGCGTGGGGTGCAATCTCTGCTCACTGGTGTGCCCGGTGGAGGAGTGCATCACGATGGTGGAAGTGCCGACGGGACGTGAGCCTGAAACGTGGGAGGAGCGCACGCGCGGCGCGAGCTGTGCCGTGCCTTCTCCGATGATGGAGCAATAGGGATGTGTATTCCCACGTCTCAGATGCGAGACGTGGGGCACCCTTATCCTCGCTGGGTGAGAGAGCCGCAGGTCCCTCTGCTGCGCTCGCTCTGCTCGAGATGACAAGTTGATGTGTTAACGATTGGCATGAGGGCAAGCAGCCATGACGAGCGGTCCGGCAGTGGCAATCGACGAAGCAGGCCAGCATGATGCCGGTCTCTATAATGCGGACCTCGCGCCGACGACCGCGGCGCATCGCACCTGGGGCACCTATAACTACCTGTCGTTGTGGTTCTCCATGTCGATGGAGGTCAGCACGTACATGCTGGCCTCGGGGCTGATTGCCGGCGGCATGAACTGGAAGCAGGCGATTGTCACTATCCTGCTCGGCAATCTCATCGTTCTCGTGCCACTGCTGCTCAATGCGCATGCGGGCGCGAAGTATGGCATCCCGTTTCCGGTGCTGGTGCGTGCGCCCTTCGGCACGCGCGGCGCGAATGTGCCGGCGGTGCTGCGCGCGATCGTGGCGTGCGGGTGGTTCGGGATTCAGTCGTGGATCGGCGGACAGGCCATCCACTCGATGTTGCTGGTGGCGTGGCCTGCAGCGGCGGCGCTGCCGTGGACGATGGGCGTGTGCTTCCTCGGCTTCTGGGCGTTGAACATGGCGGTGGTGTGGAAGGGCGTGGAAAGCATTCGCTTTCTGCAGGGTTTCTCCGCGCCGTTCATGTTTGTGATGTCGATCGCGCTGCTTATCTACGCGCTGGTGAAGGCGGGCGGCTTCGGGCCGATGTTGTCGAAGCCGAGCCATTTCCATTCGACGGGCGCATTCCTGCGCTTCTTCTTTCCTTCGCTTACGGCGATGGTGGGCTACTGGGCAACGCTCGCTCTCAACATCCCCGACTTCACGCGCTTCTCGAAGTCGCAGCATGCGCAGGTGGTGGGGCAGGCCTTTGGATTGCCCGTGGCGATGACGCTCTACTCGTTTGTGGGCGTGGCGGTCACGTCGGCCTCGGCGGTGATCTTCGGACAGGCGATCTGGAATCCGATTGAGCTGCTGGGGCGCTTCCATCAGCCCTTCGTCGCGTTCATCGCCATGATTGCGCTGCTGGTGGCCACGCTGAACGTGAATGTCGCGGCGAATGTGGTCTCGCCGTCGAATGACATTTCGAACCTGAGCCCGCGCAGGATCTCCTTCCGCATGGGTGGGCTCATCACCGGCTTTCTCGGTCTCGCCATGATGCCGTGGAAGCTGATGGCGACCTTCTCGAGCTACATCTTCGGCTGGCTGGTGGGGTATTCGGGGCTGCTGGGGCCGGTGGCGGGAATCATGGTGGCGGACTACTTCGTAATTCGTAAGAGACGACTGAACGTAGACGACTTATATCGCCACAGTGGCAGTTACGAATATGCGAACGGCATCAATCCGCGGGCGATGGTGGCGCTTGTCTTTGGAGTCGTAGCGGCGCTGAGCGGGCGGTTTGTGACTCCGCTGCACTGGCTGTATGACTATGCGTGGTTCACGGGGTTTCTGCTGGCGGGTGGGTTGTATCTGCTGCTGATGAATAGAAATCGCGAAAGTTGAGAGTTGTGCCTTCCCACCTCTCTTCGAGAGATGGGGCACCCTTGTTCTCGCTATGCACAAAAACCTGCGGGTTTCTCCGCTTTGCTGCGGCCGGAATGACAAAGAAAATGGCTCCTGATTGCGACCGGCGGGAGCGGAAACTCGGCCTGCACGGGCAAGAGCGCGCCGGAGGCGCAGTTGCCTGGACGGCCAGTCCGGCGTATCGTCGAATATTGTGTTCGGGTGGCATCCCCCGTGAGCGGGGAGCTGCACTGGAGAAGTCATGAGTCTTACCAATTTCCGCAGCGCCGGATCCGGCGCGCCTGCTCCGAAGGTGACCTTCCCCTTCCTGCAGGAAAAGAAGCGCGCACACGCGCTGATCACCGCTCTTACAGCCTATGATTACGCCACCGCGCGGCTCATCGATGAGTCCGGCGTGGACATGATCCTTGTCGGCGATTCGCTGGCCATGGTCGTGATGGGGCAGGACAACACGCTGGCCGTCACCGTGGACGAGATGCTGCATCACACGCGTGCGGTGCGCCGTGCGGTGAAGCGCGCCATCGTCGTCGCCGATATGCCCTTTGGCTCCTACCACGTGAGCATTGCTGAGAGCGTTGCCAACGCGGTGCGCTTCATCAAGGAAGGCGGCGCCGAGGCGGTGAAGATCGAGGGCGGAGCCTCGCGCTGCGAGCTGGTGGAACGCCTTGTCGACGCCGAGATTCCCGTCGTCTGCCACATGGGGCTTACGCCGCAGGCGGTGCATCGCATGGGCGGCTACAAGGTGCAGGGCAAGACGGCTGCGGCGGCCGAGGAGATGATCCGCGACGCGCGCATGCTGGAGGCCGCGGGCGCTTCGGTGATGGTGCTCGAAGGCGTGCCACGCGAGGTTGCGGAAAAGATCACAGCACAGTTACATATTCCGACCATCGGCATCGGCGCGGGTCCGGATTGCGATGGACAGATTCTCGTCTTCCACGATCTGGTGAACCTCAGCTTCTCGCAGCCCGCGAAGTTCGTGCGTCAGTATGCCGATGGCGCAGCGCTCTTTCGCGGAGCCATTGAGAGCTATGTGCGCGATGTGGAGACACGCGCCTTCCCCAGCGAGCAGGAGAGCTATCACCTGGCGAAGAATGTGGCCGCGGCTCTCGATCTCGATGCTTCGGTGGACGACCCGGAAGCGATACTTCGGGAAGCATAGCCCGCGAGGGCGTGAAGCTTAACTCATCAAGGAAATCAAATGCAGGTAGTACGAACGGTTGCGGAAACGCGCGCCGCGCTGTGGGCGCTGCGCGCGGGGCAGGGCACGGTGGGTTTTGTGCCGACGATGGGCGCGCTGCACGAGGGGCACCTCTCGCTGGTGCGTGCGGCGAAGGCCGGTTGCGGTGTGGTAGTGGCGAGCATCTTCGTGAACCCGACGCAGTTCGGGCCGAACGAGGACTTCGCGAAGTATCCGCGCACTTTTGAGGCGGACTGCGCGCTTCTCGAGGCCGAGGGCGTGGATGTGGTCTTCGCGCCGCAGGTGGAGGAGATGTATCCCGAGGGTGCGGCGACGTTCGTGGAGGTCGAGGGCATCAGCGATCGCCTGGACGGTGTCTCAAGGCCTGGGCATTTTCGCGGCGTGGCCACGGTAGTGGCGAAGTTGTTTCACATTGTGCAGCCGGATCGTGCGTACTTCGGGCAGAAGGACGCGGCGCAGGTGGCGGTGCTGCGACGCATGGTGCGCGAGCTGCACTTTCCTCTGGAGCTGGTGGCGTGCCCTACGGTGCGTGAGGCCGATGGCCTGGCGATGAGCTCGCGCAACCGGTATCTCAGCGCGGAGGAGCGGCAGCAGGCGCTGGTGCTGAAGCGCGCGCTCGATGCCATCACGGAGAAGTATGCCGCGGGCGAGCGCGATGCGGCGGCTCTGCGCGAGGCTGGCCTGCGTGTGATTGCACAGGAGCCGGCGGCGAAGCTGGATTATCTGAAGCTGGTTTCTCCGCTCACTCTGGAAGACGTGCAGCACGCGGAGGGAGAGACATTGGTTGCGATTGCAGCGTGGGTGGGAGCGACGCGGTTGATCGACAACGTGGTGATCGGAAGCAGGGTGTAGGGGATAGGGTGTAGAGCGAAGGCCCGGCGTATGCCGGGCCTTCGCTTTTTCCGGGTGTGATCGAGAATTGTGCTTTCCCGCCCAAGCGGAGCTGGGACGGGGCACCCTTATCCTAATTTGTTTCATGTCAATGGTGGGATGGTTTGAGGATGTGATCCCACGTCTCAGAATCGAGACGTGGGGCACCCTGGTTTCTCTGTTCTTCCCCGTTGTTCTCTAACCGGATAGAGAGAACTGCAGGTTCCTCCACTTCGCGGAACGATAAAGCCGTTCCACTTCGGTCGGAAGGACAGATTTCGTTTTTACGCTCTCATCGGAGCCCTGTTACTGCTGTGGCTTTGGCGCGTCGTGGTGCTCTTCGGCGGCTGGCGGGGTGAAGTGTTCCGGCATGGCGCTGCCGCGATGGCAGGTGGCGCAGCCGACCTTCTTGTCCTCTGGCGTGGCGTCAGGGTCCTGGATCTGCGACATGAATTTCTGGTTGATCTCGGCGGTCATCGCGATCATGGTGCGCGCGGTGGCCTTCTCGGGTTTTGCGTCGGAGGCGAAGTCCATGTGGTGCGTCTGCGGGTTCTGCTCGTGGCAGTAGCTGCAGTGGACGCCGAGCGCCTGCGAGTAGTTGTGCATCAGGTTCATCAGGTCAGGGGCGGAGATGTCCTTGGGGAGCACCTTGAGATTGGTCGGCTGCGGCATAGCCATCATGCCAGGATGCGGCGGCGGTGCGTCCTGTCCGGCTGGAGAAGCGGACGAGGAGGACGCGGCGAGGGCAAAGGGGGCGAGAAAGAGCGTGGCGGCGAGAAGTGCAGTCACGTGCGGGCGGCGCATGCGGGAACCTCGGAGGGGTATCGGCCTTGCCGATCCATTGTGCCACGGCTGCTTCGCGCGGGGCGATTCTCCTTCGGCACTCGCTCCCTTCGGTCGCGGGGGCTGGAGTCCTCGTGACTTGACGGTGGGGGACATTCTTCCCACGTCTCAGAATCGAGACGTGGGGCACCCGGGTTGTTCCTTGTCTGATAGAGAGAGCCGCAGGTTCCTCCACTACGCTCGCCTTTGGCTCGCTTCGGTCGGAATGACCCATATCCCCTGCTTTTTGCATTCTTTCCTTGACCGTCTAGGAGAGTGCGGGTAGATTCTGTTTCAGGCTTCTCTCCTAGATTGGCAAGGAGAGAGGTCGAAGAAGGCGGGCGGAGGATATCGGATGGGAAAGAAGCAGCTGGAGCTGCTGCAGGGCACGCTCGACATGTTGATCCTGAAGGCGGTCTCGCTGGGGCCGCTGCACGGCTATGGAGTGTTGCTGCGGATTCAGCAGATTTCGGGCGAGGAGCTCGAGATTCAGCAGGGATCGCTGTATCCGGCGCTCTATCGGCTGGAGCATCAGGGCGCAATTGCGAGCGAGTGGGGCGAGTCGGAGAACAAGCGGCGCGCCAAGTATTACCAGCTCACGGCCACGGGCAGGGCGCTGCTCAAGGATGAGACCGAGAAGTGGAACCGCATGGCGGGGGTGATTGCGGGAGTGTTGAAGGCGCGGGCGTAGGTCTTTCCCACGTCTCTTCGAGACATGGGGCACCCGGGATCTTCGCAGCCTTTGGGGTTCGTGCTCTCCCACCCAAGCGGAGCTTGGATGGGGCACCCGTATCCTCTCTGGCCACGGAGAACCGCAGGTTCCTCCACTGCGCTTGGCCTTTCGGCTCGCTTCGGTCGGAATGACAGGAGTGAGAAGGCGTTTCGCTCTGGCTGGAATGACGGAGTTCGATGGTTTTCGGATATTTGTAACTGTTGTGATGGCAAATGGGCGGGAGGCTCTATGCGCAGGGGCGTGAGAGGTGAGGCGGTGCGGTGGTGGTCGCAGGCAGGTTCGTGGCTGCGCGCAGCTGCGGGCCGGCGGCGCCTGGAGCGCGAGATGGATGAGGAGCTGGCCTTCCATCTGGAATGCCGTGTAGCGGACCTGGTGGAGCGCGGCATGTCGCCGGAGGCCGCGGCGCGGCAGGCGCGGATCGAATTTGGAGGCGTGACGATGCACAAGGAAGAGATGCGGGCCTCGCTGGGGCTGCGGTTGTGGGATGACCTGCGCGCGGATATCCGCTATGCGTGGCGGATGTTGGCGAAGAGCCCGGTGTTTACGGCGATTGCGATTGCATCGCTGGCGCTGGGCATCGGCGCGAATACGGCGATCTTCACGCTGGCCAAGGAAATGCTGCTGGACCGGCTGCACGTGCCGCAGCCGGAGGAATTGCGCCTGCTGCGCTGGGAGGCTCCGAAGAACAGCATTGTGCACCATACGTGGGGGACCTGGGGGCCCACGGCCGATGGCGGCAATACGAGCACCTCGTTCAGCTACCCGGTGTACCGCGCGCTGCAGGAGCAGAACCGGAAGCAGGGCGTGCTTGAGGATCTCTTCGCCTTCAAAGGGATCGGCCAGGTGACGGTGACCGTGGACGGGCAGGCGCAGGTAACGCAGGCGGAGATGGTCTCCGGCAATTACTACAGCGGCCTGGACGTGACGCCATCGCTGGGGCGCGGTATTGCGCCGGCCGACGATGCGGTGGAAGGCGCGGGCGCGGTGGTGGTCATCAGCGACGGCTTCTGGCGCCGCGCGTTTGGGGCTTCGCCGAAGGTGATCGGCAAGGTGATTGCAATGAACGGCAAGCCCTTCACGGTGATCGGCGTAAATCCGCCGGAGTTTACCGGTGCGAAGAGCGCGAACCAGTCGCCGCAGGTGTTTGTGCCGTTCAGCATTCAGCCGGTGCTGATTCCGCAGGGCAAGGCTCCGATCCTCGAAGATACGGGCTTCTGGTGGATGCAGGTGATGGCGCGGCGGAAGGCGGGTGTGACGCAGGCGCGCGCGGAGGCGGCTCTGTCGGCTGCGTTGTCGGCGAGCATCCACAGCCTGAACATGGGCAAGCCGGGCGAATCGATACCGAAGGTCAAGCTGGGGGATGGCAGCCGCGGCGAGAATCAGGCAGCGGGCGCGTTCCGGCAGCCGGTCACGGTGCTGCTGTCGGTGTCCGGACTGGTGCTGTTGCTGGCCTGCGCGAATCTGGCGAACCTGCTGCTGGCGCGAGCCTCCGCGCGTGAGCGGGAGATGGCGGTGCGGCTGGCGCTGGGAGCGGGACGCGCGCGCGTGATGCGGCAGGTGCTTACGGAGAGCCTGATGCTCTCCTTCGCAGGCGGAGCGGCGGGCTTTGCGCTGGGCTGGGCGAGCCGCGACGTGATTCCGAAGCTGATGAGCGATCCGTGGGACCCGGCGCTGCTTTCCTCGCGGCTGGACTGGGGTGTGCTGGCGTTTACGGCGGGGCTCTCGCTGGTGACCGGGCTGCTCTTCGGCATCGCTCCGGCGCTGCGTTCGACGCAGGTGCAGGCCAGCTCCGGTCTGAAGGACAATGCGGTGACGGTGACGCGGCGGCGCACGGGCTACGCGGGCAAGGGAATCGTGGTCTTCCAGGTGGCGCTTTCGACGCTGCTGGTGGTGGGCGCGGGACTCTTTCTGCGGACGCTGGGCAATTTGAACGACATCGACCCGGGCTTTCGCGTGGATCACCTGCTGCTGGTGGACCTGAATCCACCTACGGCGCAGTACTCCGCGGAAAAGGCCATTGCGCTGCATGAAGAGATTGCGCGGCGGATGGCGGCGGTGCCGGGCGTGGAGTCGGTGACGGCGTCGATGTCCGCGCTGGTGGCGGGCAGCATGAGCAGTTATGGCTGGACGCCGCAGGATGGCGCGGTGCGGAAGTTCGACGATAGCTCGTTGACGAACTTTGTCGGCGACCATTTCTTTGCCACGATGGGCATTCCGCTGATCGCGGGCCGCGACTTTGGCGCACAGGACTCGCCGACGGCGGAGAAGGTGGGCATCGTGAACGAGTCATTGGCGCGGCAGGCGTGGGGCGGGGCCAGTGCGCTCGGGCGGCACTTCACGACGAACAACGTGGTCTACACGGTGGTCGGCGTGGTGAAGGACACGGCTTATGACGATCTGCACAAGGCGCGTCCGCCGCAGTTCTTCCTGGATTATCGCCAGCTGCCGGAGGCCACCGACGGGTTGACCTATGAGATCCGTACGCATGTGAAGGCGGCGAGCCTCGTGCCCGCGCTGCAGAAAGCCGTGGCCGGCATCGATCCCAATCTGCCGTTGAGCGCAGTGCGCACGCAGCAGGAGCAGATCAACGCGACGCTGGGCGACGAGCGCATGTTCG
>NZ_JASGFD010000074.1:0-17771 GCF_047605705.1 Silvibacterium sp.
TTGGCTCTACCGTACGCATGCAAGGGCAGCCCGTTACGATCATCGGTATTGCGCCGCCTGCCTTTTATGGCGGCCGCGCCAGCGCCACTCCGCCAGCCTTCTGGCTGCCGCTTTCCTCTGAGCCGCTGCTGCGCCAGGCGAGCTCGGTTCTGCACCAGCCGATCGCCTGCTGGCTTTACGTCATCGGGCGCATCCCGGAGGGCGTCTCGCAGCCGGCACTGGCGCAGAAGATCTCGGCCAACCTGCGTGCGTGGCTGATGAGCCAGGACGAATACCGCGTACACGGATTTACCGCGAAGATTGCGAAAGTACACGTTGTGCTCGCGCCAGGCGGGTCGGGCATCCGGAAGCTGCAGCAGGAAACGGGTAGCCAGCTGCGGCTGCTCCAGAGCATCAGTGCGCTGCTGCTGCTTGTCGCCTGTGCCAATGTTGCGAACCTCATGCTGGGGCGTGGGCTGCGGCGCAGGATCGAAATCTCTGTGCGCATGGCGCTCGGTTCCGCGCGAATGCGGCTGGTGCGGCAGATGCTTACCGAGAGCATTGTGCTTGGCGGGGTGGGAGGTATTGCGGGCATCACGCTTGCGTACCTCGGCACGCGGATGATCGTGGCTCTGGCGTTTCCCGAAGCGCTGCATAGCTCCTTTTCTGCGACGCCCTCTCTTCCAGTTCTGAGTTTCGCCTGCGCGCTCGCGATCTTTACCGGCATTGCTTTCGGTATTCTGCCAGCCTGGCTGGCCTCCAATCAGGACCCCGCGCTGGCTTTGCGCGGCGCAGGGAGGGCTGTATCCAGCGGGAGCGTGTTGCCGCAGCGGATGCTTCTTGTTTTTCAGATTGCCTTCTCCCTCGTTCTGCTGGTCGCTGCTCTCATGCTCACACGCAGTCTTGCGAACAGTGAGAGCGAAGACATTGGTATTCATGCCGATCACCGTTACGTATTGAGCCTCGATCCCGCATCGGCCGGATATGCTCCGGACCGGCTCGATGCTTTGCATCGCACGCTTGAGACGCGATTGCAGGCTCTGCCGGGCGTGCGTTCCGTGGGCCTTGCAATGTACAGTCCGCTCGATGGCGGCATATGGGTCGACGGCGTATCGCTCCCCGAGCGCCCCAGCCTTGGGGACAACGAAGATAATGATGTGTTGCTCGATCGCGTGAGCCCTCACTTCCTCGCCGCGGTCGGTCAACCGGTTGTGCTTGGCCGCGGCATCGAGGCGAGCGACACTGCGAGCACGCCACTCATCGCCGTGGTGAACCAGGCATTTGTGCGTAAATACCTGCCACGCGGCAATCCCATTGGGCGGCGTTTCGGCCTCTATGAGCATGAAGATGTGGGTGCTTACGAGGTTGTAGGCGTGGTGGCGGATGCGAAGTACACCGATGCGCAATCGCCGGCGCAGCCCATGGCCTTTGAGCCGCTGGCGCAGTGGCAGCGGCAATTGCAGGATCCGATCTTCATCAACCTCGAGACGCAGACCCATTTCATCGGTGCTGTGGTGCTGCAGTATGACGGGCCGCCAGCGGCAATCGAGCCTGCTGTGCGTGCGACGCTTGCCGGCATCGATCCCAATCTCGCGGTCATTCAGTTCCGGACGCTTTCCGCGCAACTCTCTGCCAACTTCTCGCAGGAGCGTTTGGTGGCGCGGCTTGCATCACTCTTTGCGCTACTGGCTCTGGTGCTCACGGGAGTTGGGCTCTACGGTATTACCTCGTACCAGGCGGCCCAACGCACGCGCGAGATCGGTCTGCGCATGGCCTTCGGCGCGGGATGGCGCAGGATCGTCGTTGCGCTTACCGCAAGCGCGCTGCGCGATCTGGGCGTAGGTCTCGTCGTGGGTATTCCCGCGGCTCTACTGGCGGCGCGGCTCGTGCAGAGCGAGCTATATCACGTGAGTCCATTTGATCCGGCGAGTCTTGTGTCTGCAGTGGCCATCCTCTCTCTTGCTGCGCTTGTAGCAGGCGTGATTCCTGCCTGCCGTGCGGCGTTCCTCGATCCCATGCAGGCTCTTCGTTCGGAATAGGAGTTTTCCCGATGCGTATTCTCCATTCTCTGTTTCGCCGTCGCCGCTATGACGATCTTGCTGTCTCGATCCGTGAGCATCTTGAGGAGAAAGTAGACGAATTAATGGAGGAAGGTCTCTCGCGTGAAGAGGCAGAGCGTGCCGCTCGCCGTTCCTTCGGGAATGTGGCGCTTCTCGAAGAGAGGAGCCGCGAGGCGTGGCAATGGCCCACTGCGGAGAGCCTGCTCGCGGATGTCCGCTTTACGTTACGCCAGCTTGCCGGTGCGCCCGGATTTACGCTCGCATGTCTGCTGACCCTTGCGCTTGGCATCGGTGGTAACGTTGCGGTCTTCAGCCTGCTGGATGCGGTGCTCTTTCATCCGCTGCCGTATCGGGATCCGGGAAAAATCATGTTCGTCACCGAGACGCTGCCTGCGATGAGCCTCGACGAGGTGGGTGTCTCGGTGCAGGAGTCGCAGGACTACATCGCCCGCAGCCATTCCTTCGAGGCGATGGGTACGTACGACAGTGATGGCGCCAACCTCACGGGCGATGGCGAGCCATTGCGCGTCAAGCTTGCGAAAGTCTCGTCCTCGATTTTTCCACTGCTTGGTGTCTCACCTGCGCTGGGGCGCGCTTTTACGCACGATGAGGACCAGGCTGGACACAGCCATGTTGCCATCCTTTCGTGGCGTTTGTGGCAGAGCAAGTATCACGGCGATCGCGCCATCCTGGGCAGGACGATCCAGCTCGATGAGAAGCCGGTGCAGGTGATCGGCGTGATGCCGCCTTCGTTCCGCTTTCCCTTTGATGGACAGCCTGTCTCGGAGATGGCGGACCTGTGGCTGCCGTATGTGCCTCGGGCTGCCGACCTGAAGCCGGAAAATCGCACGATGGAGTTTGGTGTCGGCCTGGTGGGACGATTGCGTCCTGGCGTCACCGGGCAGCAGGCGGGCGTCGAGATCGCGCAGATCTGCGAGGCCTTCGAGAAGGAGCACGCCGACATCTACAACGGTTCCCTGCGTCTGCAGACCAGCACCCGGCCCTTTGCCGCTTACTCGATGCAGAAGGCGCGTCCGCTCGCATTGCTGCTGATGGCCGCTGTGGTCTGCGTGTTGCTGATTGCGTGTGCGAATGTCGCGAACCTGCTGCTTGCCCGTGCGGGGAATCGCACGCGGGAGATGGCGATTCGCGCGGCGATCGGAGCAGGACGTGTTCGCCTGCTTCGCCAGTGCCTGGTGGAGAGCCTCGTGCTTTCCATGGGAGGAGCGACCGCTGGCATCGCGCTTGCGGAGATGTTGCTGTTTGCGCTGCGCCGCTGGGGGCCGTCTTCCGTGCCGCGGCTTCACGATGTGTCGCTGCACGGACCGGTGTTGCTCTTTGCGCTAGGGATCACGCTCGTGGCTGCTGTGCTCTTCGGACTCGTGCCTGCGTGGAAGCTCGCACACACCGCGCCGCAGGCCGCGCTCAGGGATACGACGCAGATCGGCGGTACGCGAGGCAGCCAAAGACTGCTGCACGCGATTGCCATCTCAGAAATTGCGCTGGCCATCACACTGCTGATCGCCGGAGGTCTGCTGATCCGCAGCTTCGAACGCCTGATTGCCGCGCCCTTTGGATTTCATCCGGAAGGCGTCACCGTGGTACGAAGCTTCTTCGACCTGGCTCGTTATCCTGACTCGGACCATCGCGTGCAATCGGAGATGGAAGTGCTCGATCGGCTCTCGCATGTGCCGGGCGTTGTCAGCGCCTCAGTGGCCAGCAACCTGCCGCTGAGCGATCGCCGTCAGATCGGCATTCATGTCCTAGGTGCGCCGCCGGATGAACTGCAATGGGCGGAGAACGCGGTGGTCACGCCCGGCTACTTCCGCACCATGGGGATTTCTCTGCTGCGCGGGAGAAATTTCACGGAGCACGACGAGAGTCCTTCCACGCCGGTGGCGATCGTCAGCGAAACCTTCGCACGCCAGCTCTTTCCGGGACGTGCTCCTATCGGTCGGCGTTTTGAGTGGTGGGGGCCGGCGCCGTTTACGATCATCGGTATTGTCGCGGATGTGCATGTCACGGCTCTCGACGCCGATCCTCCACCGATGGCGTACATGTCGCTTCGCCAGGAGCCGCATGGAGCTGGCGGACGTGCGGTATTCCTACTGCAAGCTGCAGATGGTCGTGCTCCGGACCTGGCTGCGATCCGGCAGGCAGTCTGGTCGGTGGATCGCGAACTGCCGCTCTATAGCGTGACCACACTTTCTGCATTGGTGGAAGAATCGCTGGCACAGCGCCGCTTTACGCTACAGGTGCTGACGGCATTTGCGATTTCAGCCACGTCGCTGGCAGCGATCGGCCTGTTCGGTGTGCTGTCGTATCTGGTGGAGCAGCGCAGCAGGGAATTCGGTGTGCGCATGGCACTCGGTGCGGATCGTGGACGCATTCTTACGCTCATTGCGCGGCGTGGGCTTCTGCTTGGTGCAGCCGGCTCATCGCTCGGTCTGCTACTGGCCTTTGTTGCTACCAGCCTGCTGCGCGGAAGCCTGTACCACGTCAGCCGCTTCGATCCGCTGACCTACATTGCGGTGCCGTTGCTGCTCATGATGGTCTCGCTCGCGGCCGTGCTCATCCCCGCACGCCGCGCTGCGGCGGTCGACCCGATGCAGGCGCTTCGCTCGGAGTGAGTCTGCGGTTAACGGGAAGCGGGTGCCGGGGGCTGCGCGGGTGCGGATGCAGGCGCGGGCTTTGCGGGAGTTGGCTGCAATTCCGGCAGCGCATCGAGCGTGGCACGCTTCTGCGGTGTCATAACACCGGAGCTGCGCCAAAGCACGTGCCCCTCCTTGTCTACCAACAGCGCGACGATTTCGTTTTCATTCGGAATTTGCAGGGAATGCCGGAAGTCGTCCTTGTTCACGTAGATCGGCACGATCCAATGCCAGGTCTCGGGGTCGGTCTCGTCGCTGCGCAGCGACGAGTTGTCCCACCATCGAAAGACAAAGTTTTCCCGCGCGGCGACCGGCAGACGGTACCAGCGGAAGGCGAAATTCGTGTGCTGCAGCGCTTCAGCCGCGGGGTACCAGGTCTCCACATCCTTCTGCTGCTCGGGCTCAAAGGAGACCAGCAGGAGGTTCAGCCTACCTTCGAGGCCGGTGGGCAGCTGCACACGCGCCTTATCCAGGCTAAAGGAGACGACATCCGGAAAAACCGCCGGTTTTGCCGCGTGGTCGGTCTGTGCGGCCATGGCGCAGGGCAGCAGGGTCAGGCAGAGGACATATTGGGCGGCAGATCGCATGCGGAAAATCAATCAGTTCTCTCGTCGAGACGTACCTTGGCTGTTTGGCTTCTCAGCGTTGGCCTCTCAGCTCTTTGACGCATACTATCAGTCGTCCTGTGGCACGTGGGAGGGAAGTAAGAGCCAATGCCCGCAGGAAAGTCGGCGTGGACTGGAAGTCAGTATGGCAGATCCGTTTTTGCAGGCCCACTTTTGCAGACTTGCTCACAGACTTACTCGCCGTCTTATTCTTGGATACGTTCCGGGGGGCCGAAAGGTTCCCGCGCCGAAATGGGGCCTTCGTGGCGCGGAGGTGGCCCCGGGGCTGTTGCAGTATCATCAAAGGTGAGGGTTATCGATGAGCGAAGCACACGCCGGGAAGCAATTCGGAGAGCAGTTCGGAACTACGTCCGCCGCCCAGACGCGGCCCTTCCGTACGAGTGATCCTCGCCTCGAGCCCATCGCCCGCAAGGTGATGGCCGGTGAGCGGCTCAACTTCGATGATGGCGTCGTTCTCTACGGCTCGCCCGATATTTTTGCCGTGGGCTGGCTGGCGAACAGCGTTCGCGAGAAGCTGCACGGCGACCTGACGTACTTCAACGTCAACCGCCACATCAATCCGACGAATGTCTGCGTGGCAAACTGCCGCCTTTGCGCCTTTGGCCGCAAGAAGGGAACCGACGGCTCCTACACAATGGATCTGGAGCAGGCGTGGGCTGCGGCTGCGTCCGGCTACAGCGAGGCGGTCACGGAGTTCCACATCGTCGGCGGCCTGCATCCGGATCTTCCGCTGGAGTTTTTCCTCGATCTGATCGCAGGTCTTAAGGAGCGTTTCCCGCAGGTGCACATCAAGGCCTTCACCATGGTGGAGATTGCCTTCCTGGCCAAGCGCGCGAAGCTTTCGATTCCCGAGACGATCGAGCGCATGAAGGCTGCGGGTCTCGACTCCTGCCCTGGTGGCGGCGCTGAAATCTTTGCCGACCGCGTCCGTCACATCATCTGCGATCACAAGATCGACGGCAGCGAATGGCTCGACACCGCGCGCATGGTGCACCAGGCCGGCCTCAAGTCCAATGCGACGATGCTCTACGGCCACATCGAGAACGATGAGGATCGCGTCGACCACCTGCTGAAGCTGCGCGCCGTGCAGGACGATACCGGCGGCTTCCAGACGTTCATCCCGCTGGCCTTCCATCCCGACAATACGCCGCTCGATCACCTGCCGCGCACGACCGGCATGACCGACCTGCGGCAGATTGCGGTGGGTCGCCTGCTGCTGGATAACTTCCCGCACATCAAGGCTTACTGGCAGATGATGACACCGCAGATCGCGCAGATTGCGCTGCGTTTTGGCGCGGATGACGTTGACGGTACGGTCATCGAAGAGAAAATTTATCACGATGCCGGCGCGACTACACCGCAGGGCATGCGCCGCCAGGATCTGATGAGGCTCATCACCGAAGCGGGTCGTGTGCCTGTGGAGCGTGACACGCTCTATCGCAATGTGACGCGCACGGAAGACTCATTCACTGTTGCGGTCTAGTTCAGAGTTCATCAAGAGCAAAGCCCCAGCTGATGCTGGGGCTTTTAATTTAAGGGCAGGCTAAGTTTTACTCTCCTACCCAAGCGAAGCTTGGATGGGCACCCTTTTCCTCGTTGCGAGACAGGCTGCTCCGATTACGGCTGCTGTTCGGCGCAGGCCATGGCTTGCGCTGCTGGAGGCGCAATGGTTGGTTTTGACTCCTGCTCGACGCTGCGGCGTTTTGATTCACGATCCCGGCGCTTTTTGCGAACCTCATTGGACGCAACCCAGATCAGTGCCGCGAAGGTTGCCGCAATCAGCGTGATCGCGGTGAGGCCGTGCAGCTGTTCGACCTCGCCGTATAGCAGGGTAAGCCCGACAAAGACGAAAAACAGGTGCGCGCAAAAGACCTGCAACGAGGCTTTGCCCAGGGTCAGAAACGGCTCGATGGATACCGCTCGCACCACGTACCGGCGCAGCCAGTAGAAGACCAGCGTGAAGCAGATCAGGTTTACGACGCGCAGCCAGCCGATCTGCCACTTGTCGAGAGAAATACCGAGCGCCTGCGCAGTGAGATGCGGTCCCAGCCAGCTGTGCCGCACACCGATAAAGAAGACACATACTGCCGCAGCTACGCCGATGCCCCAGCCCGGCACGCGCTTCAGTGGCATGTGGCCTGTTGCCGATTTCGCGCCGAGATAGAGGCCGGCAATCCACACCGCCTGCCATGCGAAAAGGTTGAAAGCTCCGGTCTCCTGCAGCGGAATCCTGAGGTGCGTAATGGCGACGATCGCGTTGTGGACATGGTCGCGCAGGCCGAATTGCGCGAGCAGCCAGATCAACCCGCTTGCGGCGAGAATCTTTCGCCATCCCCATCGCACCGAGGCCGAAAGCAGCAGCGGCGTGAAGAACAGAAAGGTTACGTACATCGGCAGGATGTCGAGCAGCGGCGGGCAGTAAATGAGCAGTACCGAGCCGACAATTGCCTCGACCGGATGCGCGAGGTAGAAGTCCAGAAGGTTCGTGAGCGCTGCCTTATGCGTGTGAACCGCGAGCGCCGCCGCAATGGTGAAGGCGAAGGCCAGCATCAGCAGGTGGTAGCCGTAGATCTTCAGAGACCGTTTCCATAGCTTGGCGCGTACACCCTGCGCGTTGGAGATCAGGTCGCGGATATAGAGACGCCCCACCAGCAGCGCTGAGAGGAACACGAAGCCCTCGGCGGAAGACACGTATCCGATGGGTTGGTTCACGAAATCGGCGAAGCGCGTGGGCAGATGCGTCAGCGTCATCCAGACGAGAAACAATCCACGCAGCGCGTCGAGTTCCGGACGCCGCTCGAGCTTGGGCAGATGCAAAGACATAGCAGCCTGTCTTCATGATTAGACGCGGCCGGGGCTACCGGGTTGCGCCGACCGCAATGGATTCAGGCAACCCTTATCGGAAAGAATGTCGAGGATGCGAACAATCGGTGCGTCTAAAAGGCTGCGATACCAGTCACGCTCTGCCCGAGAATGAGCGTGTGGATATCGTGAGTGCCCTCGTAGGTCTTCACGGATTCGAGATTCATCATGTGCCGCATGATCGGATAGTCATCGGTGATGCCGGCACCGCCGAGGATGTCCCGTGCCATGCGTGCGCACTCCACGGCCATCCACACATTGTTCCGCTTCGCCATGGAGATGTGCTGGTGCTCCACCTTGCTGGCGTCTTTCATGCGTCCCACCTGCAGCGAGAGCAGTTGCGCCTTGGTGATTTCGGTGATCATCCATGCCAGCTTTTCCTGCACGAGCTGGTGGCTGGCAATAGGCGCATCGTGAAACTGCTTGCGTTCGAGCGAATATTGCAGCGCTGTGTCATAGCAGGACATGGCTGCGCCGATCACACCCCAGCCAATGCCGTAGCGCGCCTGGTTCAGGCACATAAAAGGTGACTTCAGGCCACCGGAGCCTGGCAGAAGGTTCTCGGCTGGCACACGGACATCCTGCAGCGAGAGGCCGGAAGTCACCGACGCGCGCAGCGACCACTTTCCATGGACATCGTGGGCCTTGAAGCCGGGACGGTTGGTCTCGACGAGGAAGCCGCGCACGCGGTCGTCTTCATTCGAGACTTTTGCCCAGATGACTGCGACATCGGCAATGGAGCCGGACGTGATCCACATCTTCTCGCCGTTGAGGATGTAGCTGTCGCCGTCCCTGACTGCGCGCGTGCGCATGCCTCCGGGATTCGATCCGAAGTCCGGCTCCGTGAGCCCGAAGCAGCCGAGTGCCTCGCCTGTCGCCAACCGCGGCAGCCAGCGTTCCTTCTGCTCGTCCGAGCCGAAGGTATAGATCGGATACATCACCAGGGCTGACTGCACGCTGACGAAGCTGCGCAGGCCGGAATCGCCGCGCTCCAGCTCCTGCATCACCAGGCCATACGCCACGTTCGACATGCCGGCGCATCCGTAGCCGTGGAGGTTTGCGCCGAAGAGACCGAGTGCGCCCATCTGCGGCACGATCTCACGCGGAAAACGTCCTTCGCGGTTGCAAACTTCAATGATGGGGATCAGCTGGTCTTCGATGAAATCGCGCGTGGCCTCCCGCGCCATGCGCTCATCGTCGTTCAGCAGGGCATCGAAACCGATAAAGTCCACGCCCTTGAATGGAAAAGCCATAAGAAAACGCTCCGGTGACTCGCAATGAGACCAGCAAGCCTACCAGAGCGTCAAAACGGCGGGCAAAGTGCCCGCCGTCTGTAAAAGCTCTGCCGCTTTTAGCGCCGTGCCAGCACCCGGCGGCTTAGCCATGCACGCACCGGCTCGTCGTAGAGTTTCAGGCAGGCATAGGCGATGCTCACAGCGGTGATCAGCAGCGCCGCGCCCCACGCCCATCCCTGCGCCGGCGTTACGCCGCCTTTCGCCACCCAGTTCGTGTAGATGTAGATCAGCGGATAGTGCGTGATGTAGAGCGGGTAGGAGAGCTCGCCGAGGAACCTGCATACGCGGCCCGCATCCTCTCCGTCCGCGTGCAGCGCGCCTGCGCCGATAGCCACGATCAAGGGAAAGATGAAGATGATCGAGAGTGAGTCGTAGAGTCCGTTGACCCACAGCGGACCGCCCGCTCTGGGAATTGCCAACACCGCGGCAAGCAGGATACTGCATAGCAAGAATGCGTGCTTCGTATGGATGCGCCATCCCAGCCGCATTAACAGCACGCCCGCGAAGAAGGGATAGAGCAGTCGCGCGAAGCCCACGTGCAGTTCTGTCGGCGTGATGCTCCAGCCGCCGATCACATCGCCCTGCGGGCTTGTCACCGCCATGTGGATGAGGAAGATGGCGGACGCAAAGACGAAAACACTCAGCAACGCTTTCCCGAGGCGGCGCAGCACCGTCGCATAGAGAATATTTGCGATGTACTCGAAGAAGAGCGACCACGCGGGACCATCGAGCGGATGCATCTCCTGCCAGCCGCGGATATCGAGTGACGGCGTGATCGGGATCAGCGTGCATCCGATCAGCATGACCACGAGCATCTTCGCGACGGGGGTGTGTGCAATCGGCGGAAACGCTGGGCCTGCCTGCAGGTAGAAGAGCGCCGCGCCAATGAGGCTGCCCATCACGACCATGGGCTGCAGACGCACCAGGCGTCGTTTGTAGAACTCCCACTGCCCCATCCGCCCCCAGCGATCGTCATACGCATAGGCAACGACAAAGCCCGAGAGCAGGAAGAAGAAGTCCACGGCCAGATAGCCGTGGTTGATGATCTGCTTTGTGTGGTCGCCTTTCGAGAAGGGCTCGAAGGTGTGGAAGGTGACGACAATGAGAGCTGCGACGCCGCGCAGGCCATCGAGCACCTGGTAATGGCTCTTCGCGGCAATCGAGCCGGGAACTGTCTTCGTGGGAGCAGTCTGCATGTTGGTTTATCCGTGAAAAGGAAACACTACATGCGTGGATGTATGGCTGTCGAACCTGTTTGCCATTTGCTGTAGAGCGGGCAAAAGCAAAGGCGGACGCTATATACGCGTCCGCCCTGTACTTCTGCTGTTCAGCAGGGTTTATGACTTGTAGGCCGTAAGGATCTGACTCAACGCCTTCAGCCGGTTCGCATCCGCTGGTGAATTTGTTGCGAGCGGCTTCGCTGCGTCTGCATCCAGCTTTGCGCCGAGTGCATGCAGCTTGTCGAGGTCCTTCTTCTTCGGCTGTGCGCCATCCACCTTGCGGATCGCCGACTCTATCGCCGAGAGCTGCTTCTCCGGCAGCGCCTTTGAGCGTCCAAGCTGATCGACATAGGCACGTGCGGTGACGAGGTTCTGCGGCCACACGATGCGCTGCTGATTCTGCACATTCAGTTCGTTTACCTGTACCTGCCGCGCCGCGTCGATCTCGTTTTGCGTGAGGTACTGGCTTGGCACCAGCTGAAACACGTCGATACCGCGTGCAATCTCCGAGCCGTAGATAAAGCCGTTATACCAGTACACAGACCAGTAGCCGCCGAGCACGCGCTTCGTCGCATCGATGGGGCCGCGATCGAAGTAGCCGATCTCGAACGGATGCTTCGGATCGGTGAAGTCCATGATGGACGCTCCGCCCTGGTACCAGGCTTGGACTTCGATGTCGCGTCCGGGCACCGGGATGAGCGACCCGTTATGTGCCACACAGTTTTCGGTCTCCGTCTGCGCGGCGGGCATCTTGTAATAGCCGGCCTCGGTCAGCGTGCGATCGTGCAATGTATAGATCGCATCTGCGCCCCAGTTCTTCGGGTCGGTCGCGCGGCAGCGCGGCTGGATGCCACCGCCCCATTCATCGGTGTAGACGAGTTTTGAGCCGTCATTGCTGAAGGTGGCTGAATGCCAATAGGCATAGTTCGGATCGCTCACGGCCTCGATGCGCTTCGGATGTTCGGGGTCGGAGATGTCGAGCAGCAGTCCGTTGCCGGAGCATGCGCCCGCGGCGAGTCCGATCGCCGAATACGCGGTGATATCGTGGCAGGCATCGGTCTTCGAGGTCGTCTGCGTGCCGTCACCGTGATTGCCGCCCTTCCACAGGCCGTTCACTGCGCCGGATTGAGCATCAGAAAAGACGCGCGGGCTGGCCACGATTGCGGCCTTCTCCGGATGCGCGAGCGGCACCTTCACCACATCGATGCTGAAGCGCGAGGTCTCTTCATCCTGCTTGCCCGAGCAGCCGGCCAGCTCCTCCGAAGAGCGCACGTAGGAGGTCCCGGAGATGTATAGGTAGATGTCGTCCGGGTCCTTCGGATCGAGCACCAGCGTGTGCGTATGCGAACCTCGGCAGCTCTGGATGGCCGCAACCTGCTTCGGCTGATTTATGTCGCTGATGTCGAAGATGCGCACGCCGCGAAAGCGCGCCGGATCGGCAGCAGGCAGTGGATGCTCCGGCCTCTGGCCCGGCGCAGGAGGCGGCGGCGGAGGCGGAGCGGGGAAGCCCTGTGTGCCGCAGTCCAGCCGGCCATTCGACATTTCGACAGACATGAAGAGCAGCTTGCCGTAGACCGAGACATCGCCCTGACCGCCCGGGCATACGAGCGACGTGAGCAGCGAGATCTTCGAGGGCTGCGAGATGTCGTAGATATTTACGCCGTAGAAATTGCCAAGGAAGAGATGTCCGCCCTGGAAGGCAATGTCAGAGTTCGCATAGTTGATGCTGCCCATGATGGAGCTCGCCGCGCTGGGTGGCGGCTCGAAGGCCGGAGGCTTGGGAAGGCTGGCAAGCCGCTGCAAGCCGAACTGCGCTTCGCCGGCGTCATGCAGGCCCGGCTTTAGGCCGACACGTGGATCCGGACTGGGAGTAGCAGGGCTGGGCGTCGATTGCCCATGTGCGAGGACTGCGCTGAGGGTGACTGCTGCCAATGTCGTGATGCGTGCAAGCCGTCGTGACCGGCCAGGCTTCATTGCGTCTTCTCCTTCGATTGGGTAGCGGGGAAGTGAGTCGCGAGCATCTTTTGCATGATGGCGATCTCCGCTTTTTGCGTGTTGTCTACATCCGTTACAAAGTCGAAAAGCTCGGCGTCCTGCGCCGCGCCCGGGGTGGAGAAGAGCTGATCCACCATGATCAAGGCGCCGCCGTGGTGCTGGATCATTCCGGAAAGGAATAAGCGGTCAAAGTCTTTCCCGCGAGCCGTAGCCAGCTGTTTCATCTGTTCGGGTGTGAGCATGCCGGGCATGGGAGCCATGGTCATCGGATGGTGATGCATCCCCGGCATGTCGGGCATGTTAGCCATTCCCGGCATGCTGTCATCGTCTGACGGCGGCTGGTCATGATCCTTCAGCCACTTCTGCATGGACTGCATCTCGTCGGCCTGCGAGATGCGGATGCGTTCGCCCAGTTCGAGCACATCCTTTTCTTCGCCGTGCGTGCGCAGCAGCTCTGTCATCTCCACGGCCTGCGCATGATGCATGATCATGCCCTGCATGAAGGTGATGTCCGCGGCACTCGGTGTGTGCGGGCTGGTCGCTGTGGTGGCGGGTGAGAGCGCATGTGTCGGTTGCCCGGGAGCTCCGGGTTCAACGACGGAGGGAGTCTGCTGCTGGGCGATCGAGGTGTGCTGCGCAAGACAGGCGCAGGCCGCAAGCGTGGCCGCGCAGATCACCGGTCGCAGCCGCGAAACTGCGTACAATCCCGAGGTTCTCAAGGTGCCTGTATCTAAACATGCGGCAGGGCTGCTTGCAATCGAAGAATGGCGCGGCGCAGAAAGCGGGATGCGCCGCGCCATTCGGCTATGGCTGCGTATCGTGCCGATCGCTCTTGTCGCGAAGCAGCGTCGGCCAGCCGTCGGCGGTCCACTCCAGATAGTTCAGTCCCAGAGAGGGCAGCCCGCTGTTGTCGCCGTCGTAATAGTGATAGATCAGCAGCGAGCCGTTGCGATCCTTCATCACGCTCTGGCCGCCCGGTCCGATGAAGCGTCCATGCGCGCTCAGCAGAACGGTTACGCCGCCTTCAGTCATGGGCAGGCCGCCGCGATCGTAGTAGGGGCCGGTAACGCTCGTCGAGCGTCCTACGCCGATATGGTAGGTGCTGCTCACGCCTTCGCAGCAGGCGTCGAGCGAGGCGAAGAGGTAATAGTAACCGTCATGGTAGTAAATGTAGGAGCCTTCGATGGCATCCAGACTGTTCGATCGATTAGCCAGGTGAATGCAGCTCGCACCGCTGGCCACCTGCCCGGTTTTTGCATCTATCTGGACGATGTAGATGCCGCCATAATACGAGCCGAATACCATCCACGGTGTGCCATCCGTATCGAGAACAAGACCGGGATCGATGGCATTCGATCCTGGGCATGCGGACGAGGTATACACGGCCGCGCCTGAGTCCTTCCAGCTGCCGGGAAGCGACGTCTGGCTCGTCGCCAGCCCAATGGCCGAGGTATCGCTGCCGAAGCTCGACGCCGCATAGTAGAGCCAGTACCTGCCGTTGCGATACGAGGCATCAGGGGCCCATAGATCGCCACTGTCCGCGGTGTATGCGTTGGTCCAGCTCGGCGCTGTCGGCAGCGCTGTACCCGCGTCGTAGAAGTGCTTCATATCCAGTGAGACATGCTGATGGATGGAACTGTGTGTCGCGAAGAGCGAATATCCCCAGAAGGACGGGATCATGGAAGGATCATGCGTGCCCACTGTGTCGGTGGCACTGTATTCGACCTTTACCGACAGAGGCTCCTGATACGCAGGCCCCGCAGGTGTGAGAATCCAGAGGTGATCCGGCGTGCCGTTGTCGACCCATTGCAGCGTGGTCGCGCCCGCCTCGGTCGAGGCTCCGGAGACACCCAGCAGCAGCCCGCTGTTCACGTTCTGCAGCTTGTACTGGCCGCTGCCGGCGCTTACAACGATCCAGAGGTGGTCCGGTGTGCCGTTGTCTGCCCAGTCCAGTGCTGCGGCACCCTCAAGCAGGGAAGCTCCTGAGATGCCGAGAACCTGCCCGGTGTAGAGGTTCACGATGAGGTATTCGCCGTTGCCTTCGGGAACGAACTGCCAGCGGTCGCTTTCGAGCGCACCGTTCGGTTCCTGCACCGCGCCGGTGCCTGCTGTTTGAGCATCACCCGCAATCGCAAGGTTCAGCCCGCTGTTCTCATTTACGAGATGGTAGGAGATTGTGGTGTCCACGGTGACCTGCGCCGCGGCCGTTCCCGCAAGGGTACACGCGCAGGTGAGGAGGAGGATCTTGCACATTCGCATCGAATCACCGCCAGAGTTTTCAGAAAGTGAGACGAGAAAACGTTACCTTGAAGGCGCCGTTTTCGCCCTGGCGCGGCAAGATACTGAGAGCCATGAATGGCTGTCAATGGGATATTTTCTGAATATTTTGCGGCGGATAAAGGACGGAAAATGTTATCTCGCGAGCAAGGATTTCTGCTCTTTCTGTGACTAAAGAGGTCGTCTACGACAGGTAGTTCTTGATGAAGGGATCGTCCGAATGCACTAGGTCAGCGGTGGAGCCGTCGAAGACCAGCTTGCCCTGGTGCAGCATCAGGAAGCTGGTGCTGCTGTCCAATTCTCCCTCGGGCAGCGGCGTCACCGCCTTGGCTTCCGTGTTGAAGCAGTGCGTCGCCAGCATGAAGGCGTCCTGCAGGCGGTGCGTCACCACGATGGAGCTGGTGTGCGAGACATCCCGCTGCTTGATGACCAGCTCGACGATGGTCGTCGAGGTGATCGGATCGAGGCCGCCGGTGGGCGAATCGTAGAGGATGAGATCGGGCTTGGTTACGATGGCCCGCGCGATTGCCACGCGCCGCCGCATACCGCCGGAAAGCTGCGCGGGGAATTTCATCAGCGTGTGCTCGAGCTCGACGAAGCGCAATGCTTCTGTCACGCGCTGATCGATTTCGGCGTCCGGTACGTGCTCTTCCATCAGCCGGAAGCCCACATTGTCGCGCACGGTCATGGAATCGAAGAGCGCGCCTTCCTGGAAGACTGTGCCGATCGACTCGCGCAGGCGGAAGAGATCTTCTTCGCGCATGGCGCTCACTTCAAAACCGAAGACGAAGACGCGGCCAGAGTCGGGCTTATGGAGTCCGTTGGCCAGTTTGAGGAGCACGCTCTTGCCTACGCCCGCAGGTCCCAGCAGGATGCGGGTTTCGCCACGCTTTACGGTAAAGGAAATGTCTTCGAGAACCTGTTTGCCCTCGAAGCCGATGCTGACGTTTTCGAACTGCACGGCCGGCGCATCCGGGTGCGCTTCGAGAATGCTCTTCTGTTCTTCGGCGAGTTCCGCCGCGCGCGTAGCCATGATCAGCGCCCGAACAAGCCGATCATGAATTTGCTGATGAGAAAATCCGAGGCGATGATCAGCACCGAGCTCACGACGACGGCCTGCGTGGTGGAGCGGCCGACGCCTTGCGTGCCACCCTTGGTGTTCATGCCGTAAAAGCAGCCGATGGAGGCGATGATGAAGCCAAAGACCAGAGGCTTTGACAGGCCTTGCGCCACATCCGGGTAGCGGAGAGTCTGGTAGGCCGTGTGGAAGTACTGGGAGGCGTCCTGCCCGAGCAGGAAGATGGCGCATGCCGCGCCGCCCAGCGTGCCCAGCGCGTCCGAGACGATGGTGAGGAAGAACATCATGATGATGGTCGCGACCAGGCGCGGCATCACCAGCTTCTTCAGTGGGTCCGTGCCGAGCGCGCGCATTGCATCGATCTGCTCGGTCACCATCATGGAGCCGAGTTCGCTGGCCATGCCGGAGGCATTGCGTCCGGAGACCATCAGGCTGGTGAGCACGGGGCCCAGTTCCTTGATCATGGACATGGACACGAGCTGTCCGGTGACAGCGGCTGCACCGAACTGCGCCAGGGTCGAGGCCGACTGCAGAGCCAGCACGCCACCCGTGAAAAAGCCGGTCAGGACGACGATGGGCAGCGATCCCACGCCGATGAGGTCCATCTGTGTGACGATATCCGAACCGTAAAACGGGCGCCGGAAGAGATTACTGAGAGCACGCGCCGAGAGCAGCGAATACTGCTGGACAGCGTTTACGCCTCGCTTGGCGGCTTCATCGATCGTGGCGAAGGGCATGGGTAAAAGTCGGGTCCCCTGTATTCGTAGCCGGTTGGCGGATCGTTAATAGGATGCGGATTCGCCCCGCTTCGCTTCTAGTGGGAGACTACCACGATGAAGAAATTCGTAATCTTGTGGACCCTGATGAAGCGTGGCAGATTTCATGACCATGCCGGTTGTCCTGCAGGAGCGAGGATTCCGCTTTTTCTTCTATTCGAACGAGGGTGATCCTCGCGAGCCGGTGCATGTTCATGTAGAGAAGGGTGGCGTGGAAGCCAAGTTCTGGCTGCAGCCTGAAGTCAGGATCGCCTACAATAATGGTTTCAGAGCGCAAACGCTGCGAGAAATCAAGGAACTGGTGTTCTGGCACCGAAAGAGGTTAGAGGAGGCATGGTATGAGTTCTTCTCTTAGTTTCGTTTCACCCAGTCCTACCGCTGTTCGCTTTGATGAGGATGCCATGTGGGTGGAGCTGGCTGATGGCCGCGTGCTCGGAGTGCCGCTAGCGTGGTTTCCTCGGCTGCTCAGTGCAAGCTCCGCACAGCGTGAGAAGGTTCGTCTCAGTAGCCGCGGATTGCATTGGGACGAACTTGACGAAGATATTTCCGTTGCCGGGCTGCTTGCAGGCTTTGGCGATCAGACTGTGCGGGACGCTCGTCCCACGACCGTTCCGACCGCCTAGATTCCTATTCCTTCACCCGCTTCCGGATCTCAATATTCAGGCGCTTGATCTTCTGGTTCAGCGTGGAAAGCGGTACCCGGAACTGCTCTGCCGCCTCGGTCTGGTTCCAGTTGCAGCGCTCCAGCTTGTCCATGATGATGCGGCGTTCGATGTCTTCGAGGATCTCGAAGAGCGAAGCGTCGGCGTTGTGATCCATCACGGTCGAGGAGTAGTTGCGCCCGGTGATTTGCCCGGGGAGCAGGTCCACGCCGACGGTTGCCGAGGAAGAGAGCACTACACCGCGCTCCATGGCATTCTCGAGCTCGCGCACGTTGCCCGGCCACTCGTAG
>NZ_JASGFD010000075.1:0-17513 GCF_047605705.1 Silvibacterium sp.
CGCGCAGCTCCTCCTCGCTCACCACGTTGTTGAGCGAGAGCATGGGCCGCGAATGCGCCACCTTGGCGAAGCCCTCGGCAGGCTTGCCGCCCACGCGCTGCGTCGGCGAGTCGGCGGTGATGAGCTCCGGGTGCTTTGCTTCAAGCCCTTCGAGTTTGCGCATCAGTGCGTCGTACTCGGCATCGGAGATTTCCGGCGCATCGAGACCGTAATACAGATACTCGTGGTGGCGGATCGTCTCCCGCAGTGTTTCGATTTCTTCCTGAACAGTCACAGCAACGATGGTAGCGGACTCCCATGCCGCTCTCAATTAGCCCTGAAAAAGGGTGCCCCATCCAAGCTCTGCTTGGGTGGGAAGGTACAAACTTCATTCAAGCGGGTGGGCTCATCCAACGTGGTTAGCGCCGCGACCAACGGGAGCGGGGTGCCGTAGGCGCAGCAGCTTGCTACCCTGTCCCCATGGAGCCCGTCACTCACTTTCTCACCGGAGCCTGCCTGGCCCGCTCCGGCTTCAACCGCAAGGCGGCCTATGCCACACTGGCCATGACGTTAGCTGCCGAGGCTCCAGACCTCGACGTCATTTGGGGCAGGCTCGGTCCGGTCGCCGGATTCGAGCATCATCGCGGCATCACGCACACCTTTCTCGCTGCGCCGGTCATCGCGCTGGTGACCGTTGGCGCGATGTGGCTCATCCATCGATTCAGGAAGAAACCGACGGTTGCGCCGATACGCTGGGGACTGCTCTGGTGCTTTGCGCTCCTTGCCGACTTGAGCCACATCCTGCTCGACTTCACCAACAACTACGGCGTGCGCCCGCTCTTTCCCTTCGACGCGCACTGGCATGCGTGGAGCATCGTCTTCATCTTCGATCCGTGGATCTTTCTTGCGCTCCTCGCCGCGCTGGTCCTGCCGTGGATCTTCGGCCTCGCCGACAGCGAAATCGGCGCTCGCCGCCAGCCCTTTCGCGCCCGCGGCTGGTCCGTCACTGCGCTGATCTTTGTCGTCCTTTGGTGGTCGCTGCGGAATGCCGAGCAACGTCACGCCATTGCTCTGGTGCAGAACACCAACGCCATCGCGGCTCCGGTCACGCGCATTGTCGGCGAGCCTTATATGCTCGATCCCTTCCGCTGGCACGTTCTCGCCGAGACCCGCGACTACTACCAGACCGCCGAGGTCCACACCCTGCACGACGTGGTGGAAGAACGCAGTCCCGACGGAGACGATCTGATCTACAAGCCGCCTGTGACTCCGGCCGTTGCGGCGGCAAAGCAGTCCTGGCTCGGTCGGGTCTATCTCGATTGGTCGCAGTTCCCAGTCACCACGGACGTCGCGAATGATCCGATCCCCTATGACACCGCACCGCAACCGCAACCCGGCTGGCACACCGTCCAGTTCGAAGACCTGCGCTTCGCCTATCCAGGACTGGGCCTCGCCGGAAGCAGTACGCCCGCGCGCGGAAAAGAGGCGCTCGGCGCATGGGTCTACGTGAACCAGGCCAATCAGATCGAAGGCATGTACATGAGCGGCAGGGAACAGAAGCCGTAAGTCTGTGTATAGAACAAATCTGTCATTCCGGCCGGAGCGACCGCAGGGAGCGAAGCGGAGGAACCTGCAGTTCCTCCGCTTCGAGAAAATGCTTACCACGTCAAAATCAATGTTGATGCAGTCGATCCTTTTCCCTTGCGGCGGGCTCTCAACCTTCCGACAATAAAAGAGCCAACTGCTGTACCGATCGAGGATCTATGCCCGCCTACCTTCTTCTCCTGCTGGCCGTCGTCAGCCGAGTCGTTCCGCACCCGGAGTGGCTGAACTTCACCGCCGTCGGTGGATCGCTGCTCTTCTTCGGCGCGCGCCGTCCGCTGCGCCAGGCGTGGATTCCCGTCGCAGCGCTTGCCGCTACCGACTACTACCTCACGGCCTTCTTCTATCGCTATCCCTTTCACGTGACGGACTACCTGCTCACCTGGGCCTGGTATGCAGCGGTCATCGTCTTCGCCCATTTCCCGCTCGCGAAGAAGACCTCGGCTGCCCGCGTAGCCGCCGGTGTCATCGTCGCGCCGACGTCCTTCTTCCTGCTCACCAACTTCGCCGCCTGGCTCGGCAACCCGACACTCTATCCGCGCAGCATGGCCGGGCTCGACATGAGCTACATTGCCGGACTGCCCTTCTACCGCAATGACCTCCTCTCAACGGCCGCAGTCGCCGGATTGGCCTTCGGCATCCCGGTGCTGGCCCGCCAGCTCGCCGCGCAACACAGCCGCGTAGCCGGCGCGTAGCGCAGCATCACCAAAGGCATACACAGGGCGGCCATCGGGGTTGCCCTTTTGCTTTCCGGCGAAACCTCCCGGCTCTAAACTGGATCGAGTGTTTGTCCAGTCCATGCCCACCCAGCCCAGTCGCGATGGAAAGCTTCGGCGTCTTGAGGTTCAGCGCAGCCAGATCGCCGGCCTGCTGATCATCGCCGCTGCGCTTGCGCTCTTCACCCTGCTGCGCGCCCGGCCGCACACCGTTTTTCCTGCCGGATGGTGGCGCTTCTGGTAGCCGTGTCCGCTCCGCACTCCGCTGCTGAACCTCTCCTGGTCGTCCTGCTCGGTCCCACCGCCAGCGGCAAGACCGCGCTCTCGCTCGCCCTGGCCGAGCGCTTTGGTGGCGAAATTGTCAGCTGCGATTCGGTTGCCGTCTACCGCGAGATGGATCTGGGTTCGGCGAAGCCGTCCGTGGAAGAACGCAGCCGCGCCCCGCACCACCTCATCGATGTCTTCGCGCCCAACGAGCAGTGCACCGCCGGTGATTACGCCCGTCTGGCCCGCGCAGCGATCGCGGACATCTCCGCGCGCGCCCGTCTGCCCATCGTTACCGGAGGCACCGGCCTCTACCTGCGCGCTCTGCTCGACGGCCTCTTCGCGGGGCCGCAGCGTTCTGCGGCACTCCGTACCCACCTCGAGCGCAGCCACCAGCGCTTCGGTGCCGGATGGCTCGCACGGGTGCTCCGCCGTCTCGATCCGGCGGCCGCGGCCAGCATCCACGAGAACGACACGCCCAAGCTCATCCGTGCCATCGAGGTCTGCATCGCCGCCCGCCAGCCCATGACCGAGGCCTGGCGCGAACAGGGCCGCGACCGCCTCACCGGCTACCGCATCCTGCGCATCGGCCTCGAACCCGAACGCAAGGCGCTCTACGACCGCATCAACCGCCGCGCCGCGCAGATGTTCACCGACGGACTGGTGGAGGAGACGCGCGGCATTCTCGAAAAATACGGCGAGTTTCCCGGAGATGGAACGGCTTCCGGCGAAGAAGATCGCGTATCGCGCGGCCCGATGGACGCCCTCGGCTACCGCCAGGCGCGCGCCGTGTTGCGCGGCGAACTACCCGAGCCTGAGGCCATCGTCCAGGCGCAGCAAGGGCATCGCAACTACGCCAAGCGGCAGCTTACCTGGTTTCGCCGCGAGCCTGAGGTCCACTGGCTGAAGGGCTTCGGCGATGATCCGGCAATCCGGGACGAGGCCATGAAACTGGTCGAAACAGAGAGGAATCTGCGGTCTACCCGATAAGCGAGGATGAGGGTACCCCGTCCAAGCTCCGCTTGGATAGAAAGGTATACCGCAGGACTACTTCGTTACACGTGCAAAAAAGAGAGAGCCGGGCAAATACCCGGCTCTTTTCTTCTCATAAGAACGAGATTTAATTCGGCTTCGGAGCGAAGTATCCCTTACGCACGCGCACCGAGTAACGCCGGTCGAGGCAGAAGAGATAGATCGGGCGAAAGGCGCCATCGGCCTTGAAGTCGGCCGGCTTGTAAACCAGCGCGTACTGGCTGCGCAGCTCGTCCTGGATGGCCTCGAAACTGATCGGCATATCCGAGATGTTCTTCGGGAAGAAGGCGCGGCCGCCGGTCTCTTCGGCAATCTTCTCAAGGACATCGTCGCCGCGATCGCGGCTCGGGCTCACGTTCGTGCTGATGGCGTACACAATCGTTTCGGCGCGCTGGCACTCCTTGATCGCGTCGTCGAGATAGGCGTGGCTCTGGTTGTCGTCGCCGTCCGATATCAGCACCATGGCCTTACGCACCGGTTCCTGGCCGCGCGCGGCGTCCAGCAGGCGGTCGCGGCAGGCTGAGTACACCGCGTCAAAGAGCGCGGTGCCGCCACCGGGCCGCAACCCGTCGATGCCGGTCGAGAGCGTGTCGAGGTTGTTCGACCACGGTGTCTTATAGTCCGGCGTTACGTCGAAGCCCATCACGAAGGACTTGTCCGAGGCCGGCTTCAGGATCTGGAGCAGGAACTCCTTCGCCGCCTGTTGCTCGAAGGCAAAGCGCGTGTGGATCGAGGTGCTGGTGTCGATCAGCACGCCGAGGCGCAGTGGAAGGTTCGTCTGCCGGGTGAAGCTGTAGACGCGCTCCGGGGCCTTCTGGTCGTCGAGCAGCGCGAAGTCGCTCTGCTTCAGGTCGCTGATGAAGTGGCCGTGGCGATCGGTGACCGTGAAGACCAGGTCGACTTCGTTCACCTGCTGCGTGATCGTGTACTGCGAGCTGTCCTGTGGTGCGCCCTGTGCCTGGCCCGGATTCTGGCCCTGGCCTTGACCCTGAGCGGGGCCCAGGTTCGACGTCGCAGGGGGCTGCGTAGCGGGAGCCGGCTGTTGCTGGGGCGCTGAAGTCGTTGCAGGTGCTGCGGTTGTCCCGGTTTGTGCCCGAAGCGGGGCAGCGAGCGGAAGAGCAAGCAGGACGGCAGAGAGACAGAGAGAAGACGTAAAACCGGCGCGGGTCATTTTGCTGTCGCCATTGTACATGCGGGACTGGCCGTCCTGGCCTTTCGCCTTCGGCCTCCGCTCCCGTTGGTCGCGCTCCTGCCTGTGCTTCTATCTGAGCCCTGAGTTGGGTGCCCCACATCTCGTTCCATTCGAGATGTGGGTTCACAGGACGCACGGGTGGCCCATTCAAGCCTGCCGTTGGTTTGAGTGGGTATGCACCTTGATCTACAAGCGTCCCAGCTCTACTCCGCCCGCAGCGCCGCCACCGGATCGAGCTGCGAAGCGCGCCATGCCGGCAACAGGCAGGCCAGCGCGGCCACGGTAAGCAGCGCTACCGACACCAGTCCGAAGACCAGCGGATCGAGCGGCTGCGTGCCGTAGAGCAGCGAGGCGACCAATCGCGTAAGCCCGGCCGAAGCGACGATGCCCAGCACCAGTCCGAGGATCGCGGGCCGTAGTCCATCGGCCAGCAAGAGGCGCAGGACGTGTTCGCGTTGCGCGCCGAGAGCCATGCGGACGCCGATCTCGGGCGTCCGCTGCGCGACGAGGAAGGACAACACCCCGAAGAGCCCGACCGCCGCCAGCACCAGCGATAACCCGGCAAAGACCGTGAGCAGCGTGGCGTTGAAGCTGGCATCGGCCGTGTTTTTGCCCACCACATCGTCATAGGTGAGGATGTCGGCAACCGGAAGCGTCGGGTCGAGATGCGCGACGATCCGCTGGATCGGCAAGGCAAAGCTGAGCGGATTTTCGGCAGTGCGCACGGCGATGTTCATCTCGCCCCGGATTCCGTTGTAGAGCGGAAAGTAGATGGTTGGTTCGATCTCCCGGTCCGGCGTGGTGCGCACGTCGCCAACGACACCGACAATCTCATTCTTAGGGTCCTTATTGCCTTCCGGTGCGTTGTTAAGGTCGTTGACGTGCTTGCCGAGAGGCTCCTGGCCGCGAAGATAGGTTTTTACGAAGGATTCGTTGACGATAACCAGCCGGCTGCGGTCGAGACGGTCCTGTGTTGTGAAGACGCGGCCGCGACGCAAGGGAATCTCGAGGGTCCGGAAGAAGCCCGGATCGACGAAACGGACCTCGACATCCTGCCATTCATTCTTGGGTGGAGGCGGCAACTCGGCGATCGAGATATCGTCATCCTCGCCGGTTGTCTGTCCGGGCAGAACCGTGGCTAGGGCGATGCCGTGCACGCCGGGCAGCGCTCGCACCTGCTCCTGAAGCTGCTCATAAAACGCGATCTTCTTGTTGCCATCCTTGTAGGGGATGAATGGCAGCTCGATGTTCATCGTGAGGGTATTTGCGGTGGGAACACCAATATCGATGCTGCGGAGCTTCTGGTAATCGCGCAGGAAGAGGCCCGCGCCGACGAGCAACACAACAGTGAGGGCAACCTCCACGGTCAACACGGCACGGCGGAAGCGCAGGCTTTGGCGGCTTCCGCTCACGGCGCGGGACTGGTCCTGGAGCGCGTTCAGAAGCTGGTCATGCCGTTCGGCCACAGCAGGCGCAAGCCCTGCGATCAGGCCACAGAAAATAGCGACGAGAACAGCAAACGCGACGGCCGCTGCGTCGAGATGGATGTCTTCGACGCGCGGCAGGTTTGTGCGGCGTGCAACCAGCCATTGCAGGGCAAACTGCGCGATGAGGATACCGAAGAGGCCTCCCGCAGAGCAGAGAACCAGGCTTTCGAGCAGACGGTCGCGGATCAGGCGCGCCCTCGAGCTGCCGAGAGCGCTGCGGATCGCCAGTTCGCGACGGCGCGCCGCTGAGCGTGCGACCAGCAGGTTGGCGATATTCAGGCATGCGATCAGCAGCAGGCAGGCCGTGGCGGCAAACAGGACGTTCAAAAGTGTGCGGACGCGGTAGGTTTCCGCATCGAGCAAAGGCTTTACATTCGCAGATTCCATCACGGAATCGCCGGGGAACTGGCGGCTCGCATTGGCGGAAATACGGGTGAGGTCAGCGTTCGCAGCCGCAACCGAGACGCCTGCCCGCAGCTTTCCGATCACCATGAAGCTATGCGCGTTGAGAGAAGCCATCTCCTGCGCGGAAACCTCCGGCCCGAGCGCCATCCAGAGCTGAACCCGCGGATTCGGCCAGGAGAACCACTCCGGAAGGATGCCGATCACGGTAAAGGGCACGGTATCGAGAAGAATCTGCCGCCCGACAATCGAGGGATCGCCGCCGAACCGGCGCTTCCAGAGCGACCAGGTGAGCATGGCGGTCTCCGGCGCACCCTGCCGGTCATCGTTCGCCGTAAAAAGGCGTCCGTAAGCAGGCTGCACGCCGAGCGTTGGCAACGCCTGCCATGTGGCGACCCGGGTCTCGATCCGCTCCGGCAACTGGCCGCCAGAAGACGCTAGGCTATGCTCGTCCGGAGTGGCGATGGCGAGCGACTCAAAGCTGCGATTCTGATCGTGCCAGAGTTTGTAGATGCCCGGGGCCGCGTTGGTGTGCATATAGCCGTGCGACGGGCTTGCCTCCCATGCGCGCACCAGCCGGTCCGAATCCGGCAGTGGTAGCGGCTTCATCAGCACCGAGTTCACCACAGTGAACAATGCCGCCGTCGCCCCAATGCCGAGCGCCATCACCAGCACCACGGTGAGCGAAAAGCCCGGCGTGCTGGCAAGGTTGCGCAGGGTCTGGCGAAGGTCGCGGAAGAGAAGGTCCATGGCTGGCGCTCCGGAAACGGAAATTGCACTGAGGGCTAAATGCAAATCACAGCACGCCGAGGGCCAGCCAAATCCGATGCAAGCGATTGAAAATAAAGTGAAATATCTAACTCGAGCTGCCCGATCGCGAAATGGGCTGTCCGTCTTCGGACAGCCCCTACTTCTCAACACCTTGTCATTCCAGCCGGAGCGAGCAAAGCGAGCCTGGTGGAACCTACGGTTCGTCCTGCTCTCCCAAGCAATCAGAACGCGACCAGCGGGAGCGGAAGCCGAAGGCTAAGTCGCCCTGCGCGGAACAGGCCAGTCCTACCGAATCCCGTCCAGAAACCCGGTCAGCTCGGCAGGAAGCGGTGCCTCGAGCGTAAGGATCTTGTTCGTTCGCGGATGCGCGAACTCGAGCCGTGCCGCATGCAGAAAATTGCGGTCGAGCTGCGTGGTCTCGGCCTGCGTTGCAGACTTCTTCTTCGTGGTGGCCTTTCCCTTGGCGGGCTCGGCAGAGATCACGGCGGGTGCGCCATAGAGCGTATCCCCAACGACCGGGTGCCCGATCGATGACATGTGCACGCGAATCTGGTGCGTCCGGCCGGTCTCGATCTTTACCGAGACCAGCGCGAACTTTCCAAATCGCGTCGCAATCCGCTCCAGCACCGTGTAATGCGAGATGGCCGCGCGGGCGCCCTCCGATCGCTTGGTCGTCATGCGCGTGCGGCGGATCAGGTCGCGCCCGATCGCAGCGTTGATCGTGCCCGCGTCCTTCTTCGGATCGCCGTGCACCAGAGCAAGGTAGGTCTTATGTACCTCGCGGGACGAGAACATCTCTGCTAGCCGCAGGTGCGCAGCGTCGTTCCGGGCCACGATGATCAGCCCGCTGGTCTGCTTGTCGAGCCGGTGCACGATCCCCGGACGCAGCGCGCCGCCAGTCGAGGAGAGCTGGCTGTAGTGGCCCAGCAGCGCATTCACCAGTGTGCCGCGGTTGCGCTCATCGAGCGCCGGGTCTTCGTGGGTCGCGCCCGCGCCGGCATGCACCATCATCCCGGCAGGCTTGTTGATCACCGAAAGATCGTCGTCCTCGTAGATGATGTCGAGTGGGATCATCTCCGGCGTGGCGCGCAAAGGCGGCGGCTCCGGCGGCCCAAGGACGGCGACCGTCTCGCCGCCGCGCAGCTTCTGCGAGGCCTTTCCTGCCGCGCCCTCCACGAGAACCTTGCCCTCGCCGAGGAGGAGCTGCACGCGCGCGCGGCTTACATTTTCAAGCTGGGAGGCCAGCCAGGCGTCGAGGCGCTGGCCGGCTGCTTCTGCGGGAACGGTGTAACTGCCGGTACTCACTTCTGCGGAGCCGCTCCTGTCTGTGCAGCTGCGCCCGGGCCTTCCAGGCCGGGAATCCACGAGGGCAGGTTGGGCTGGGGCAGCGGCAAAGGCGGTGCGTTCGGCGGAATGATGCTGTGCCCGATCAGCCAGTTGCGCAGCAGTGCAGGCCAGGTGCTGAGCGGGATGATGTTTCCGCACAGGCCGCAGCCATGATTCGCAAAGTCGTAGAGAT
Source organism: Silvibacterium sp. (assembly GCF_047605705.1). Lineage (NCBI taxonomy): Bacteria > Pseudomonadati > Acidobacteriota > Terriglobia > Terriglobales > Acidobacteriaceae > Silvibacterium > Silvibacterium sp. Next base: position 8,965 of record NZ_JASGFD010000075.1, read on the forward strand.
GGATCTCCGCCGAAACATGGTTCCGTTCCAGCGCGCGGTAATAGTCGAGGCTGTTCTCCACCGGGACGACCGGGTCCTTGGTCGTGGCAAAAATAAACGTCGGCGGCGTCTGCGCGTTGACGGCGTTTTCGTTCGAGTAGTCCTGCACCAGCTTCGGATCGGGATCCGTGCCGAGCAGGGCGCGCAGCGAGCCGGCATGCGTCTTGTATTTCTCCATGCTGATTACCGGATACTCGAGCACCGCGAAGTTCGGCTTGCAGGAGACCTGGTCGGTTGCATCGGCATTTGGCGGCGGCAGCGTCGAGGGCTCGCAATGCGTCGAGAGCGAGGACGCCAGGTGTCCGCCGGCCGAGGAGCCCCAGACGCCGATACGGGTTGGGTCGACGCCGTATTCGGCCGCATGCTGGCGAACGATGCGCATCGCGCGGCGGCCGTCATCGATCTCGACTGGGTAGTGGTAAGGCGCGACACGGTAGTCGAGCACGAAGGCCGGAATACCCTGCGCGTTCAGCCAGAGCGCGATCTGGATGCCCTCGTGGCCGATGGCGACATGCTCGTACCCACCGCCAGGAATCACCAGGAAAGCAGCGCTGGTCGTGCGCGTCTTGGGCATGAAGGGATAGAGGCGCGGCCGGTCAGCCTCCGCCGTGCCCAGCGCTCCCGGGGCGCCATTGGGATAAAGAAAGACGGGAGCAGGCAAGCCGGGTGCTGCGGCAGGCGGCTTCCATCCGCCCTGAGACGGCGCAGCCTGCGCGGCGAAGGCGGTAACGGCGGTTCCTGCAAGCAGAACGGCTGCAAGCAGGGCAGCGGAAAGAGAGCGAAGTCGGCCGGAGTTCATCGAAGGAAAGTATAGCGGCAGGATTGCCGCTGAGGCTCGTGGGGGATGGTTCAGGCGGCTGCCGGGAGCGATGCTTCCACCGGTTTACGCCGCAGCCAGAGCGCTCCTCCTGCGATCACGGCTGCCGCAGCCAGCGGCAGTGCGAGCGCGGGTGAGGCATCGGCGCGGAGGGGCATAAAAATCGCAGCAGCGAAGCCAGTCAGGAAAAGCCATCCACCGGCCAGCTCGCCCGGCTGAGTCCGGCGCGGCAGCCAGAAGAGCAGCAGCGCGAGGGTCAGCAGAGCAGCGGCAGCGTCATAAAGCTGGACCGGGTGGAGCGGAATATAAGTCGGCGTTCCGTACCAGAGAACCGAAAGCTTGCGGTCATAGGTGACTGCCCACCCGAGACGCGTGGGCGTGCCCCAATCGAGTCCGGCCAGAAAGGCGCCGATGCGGTTGAGGGCGGTGGCGAGCGCAGCAGCCGGGGCCAGAGTGTCGAGCACCGCAAGCACGGGCAGGCCTTCGGCCAGCGCAAAGAGCACGGCCGCGCCGACACCCGCAGCGGCGGCCAGGGCGAAAATTCCCGGAGCGTGAACCTGCGTAAGTCCAAGAACCCAGAAAGGATGCTGGCGGAAGGCGCGGAAAAAGACCAGGGCCAGCAGCAGACGCGCGCCGATCAGCGTCGTCAGTGTGCCCAGCAGGCACAGCGACCAGAGCTTATTCGGATCAAGCGAAAAGCGGCGGGCCAGCCGGACGGCCAGAACCAGTGCCGCAACCAGGCCAAGAGCGGTCAACGCTCCATACGTAGGGATGGCAATGTGGCCGAGCTGGAGGAGGCGGGGATACACGCGAAAGAGAGCTGGAAGCCTGCGCTTTTAAGACAAGACCGACCCACTGGGCCGTGAGTGATGCGCCGGTGAACCCGTCCTAAGACGGTGGGAACTCGCCGTGGCTCTTTAGGCATTCCGGACTGGCGGACACTGCACACCGAGCCAATATGTCGAGTCAAGCTCCCTGTTCAATGATTAAAGGTTCAACCGACGTTGATCACCACACCTGCTTCGCAGGCCGGTCTCTGTGATGGATGCTAACGGCGGCCTCGGGGGATTGCAAGTTTTTGACATCCACCTTGAGGCCGCCTGAGCCGGAAAGGAACAGCAGCGGAAATTCCGTTATCGCTGCTGGCCGGGTTCCAGGTTGTACAGGAACCAGAAACGCAGCTCGAGGAATGGTCCCTTGAAGTTCTTGGGTAGGTTCGGATAGGGAGAAGCGCCGGTGATGCCGCCCCAGGCCGAACGATCGAGCGAAACGTCGCCGGACGGGCCCTCGAGCACCATCTCCTTGACCGAGCCGTCGGGCAGGATCTTGAAGCGGATCGCCACGCGCCCCTGCTTGTTGAGCGGCGGACGGGCCTCTTCCGGGATGATCGGGTACCAGGCGCGCTTGGTGTCGTAGATCACGCGCTGGATATAGGGTCCGAAATCGACGCCCATGGTGTCGCTGAGGATCGTGACCGCACCCTGGTTGCCACCCTGCTGCTGGGCGTCATCCCCTTCGGCGCCGCCGCTGAACTGGCCGCCGCTGGGACGGGCTCCCCGTGCCAGCTCCTGCATCTGCTGGCCGAGCGTCCCCTGATTCGTGGAGAAATTCGGCTTCGGCTGCGGCGCCGACGGTGTCTCGCTCTTCGCCTGCTGATTATTCGGCAGAGGCTGGGCGGGCGGCGTGGGCTGAGGCTTCGGCTGGTTTTCTGCCTGCTGCTGCGGTTGGGGCTGAGGCGGCTGCGGCGCGGGCTGCGGAGCAGGAGGGGCCGGCTGGGCCTGCCTCATCTGCTGCAGCTGCCGCAGCGTCTTTCTGTCGAGACTCGGCTTCGGCGACTGCTGGATGTGATTCTGATCCGAAATCTTGTTCGTGTCCTTCGGTTTCGGCTGCTTCAGCAGATCCTTCGGCATCGTCAGATAGGTCATCTGCTTGTCGCGGTCGCGCAGCACCACCGACGGGTCCTTCACGTGCACGTTGAACAGATATCTCGGTCCATAGGCAATGAACCAGAAGATAACCATATGGACGATGAGCGCGATCCAGATCTTTTCGCGCAGCGCGGCCCAGTTACGGTCACCCTCGAGCTCCTCGATCACACCCAGGAGGTCATGGATGTCGAGATCCTCGTAGTCGCGAGAAGAGCGGCGGGAACGGGGCGGCTCGGGCGGCGCGCCGGAGGGGCTGTTTGGCACTTCGGTGATCGGCATTCTATGTCGTAGAGCCCGTTCGGCTTGCGCGGGAGTGGCGGCGAAGCCCAGACGAGACGCAGGCAGTCGCGCGCTGAGACCTCATTCTATTCTCTCACCCCGGCCGGGTTTTCGCTGCGCCGTTTTGTCCCCGTACAATCGGGATGGTGACATGCGCGGCAAATTCGGTGGGCGACTCCTCTCGGCAAGGACTGCGGGGATACCTTTCCGGTTCTGCATTCATCGCAGAATGGGCGATACATGGGTTTGACGTCGAAGCTCGCCGTTCTATAGCAGACGAAAAGAAAGAGTTTGAAGACGCACCGCGACGGAGAGCGGGCAAAGTTTTCCTCGCGGGAGAAGCGCACGGAAGAAACTGATCTTCCTGACAAATTGAATGAAGAAACTGATCTTTCTATCCAATAAGTACCGTGGCCTGCTGCTGGCCTTTCTGAAGCCCCTCGGATTCTGGGGCGCGGGCCTGGTCGCGCTGCTCGACTCCAGCTCCATCCCGGTCCCCATGGACCCGCTGATGGCGCTGTATGCCTGGAACAACCGCCATACCTTTTACCTTTATGTGCTGGCCGCGGCGATCGGTTCGGCCATCGGCGGGCTGGTGCCGTACTTTATCGGCCGCGCCGGCGGCGAGCTCTTCCTGCTGAAGCGCGTCGACCGCGTGAAGTACGAGCAGCTGCGCGACCGCTTCGAAAAGCAGGAGTTTCTGGCGCTGCTCATCCCCTCCATGCTGCCGCCGCCCACGCCCTGGAAGCTCTTCGTCTTCGCCGCCGGCGTCTTCGAGATGAAGGTGTGGAACTTCATGCTGGCCGTCTTTGTAGGCAGGGTCATCCGTTTCACCATCGTCGGCATTCTCACCATCCGCTACGGTCCGCAGATGATCCACGAGGTCGGCGCACTGGTGCAGCAGCACGCGGTTGCGGTGCTTGCCGGACTCGGCGTGGTGATCGCGCTACTGGTGCTGGTGGCCATCCGCAAGAGCCTGCGCAAGAAGGCGACGGCGTAAACAGCAAGTCGGCGCAGCTTTGGCGCGGGCAGCTCAGCGAAAAGCAGCCAGTCATAAGAACGGCCAGTGGAGACATATCCTCCACTGGCCGTTTTTGTTGTGGCTGACCGCTGACCGTACTCGCGCCTGACGGCTGGCTCTAAAACAACAGCTTCAGCCCGAACTGGATCTGACGTGAGGTCGAGGCCGTCGCCGTGATGACGCCCGCCGTTGGCGAAGGCGTATCTCCGGCCGCCGTATAGACGACCTCGTTCGGTGTGCCGAAGTTGGTGTGGTTCAGCACATTGAAGAGTTCGGCCCGGAATTGCGCCCGCAGATGCTCGAAGAGCTGCGTCTCCTTGCGCGCCGAAACATCGAGATTCGCGAAGTCCGGACCGACCAGGGAGTTGCGTCCTGCGTTGCCGTAGGTGCCGCTGACCGGGTTCGAGAAGGCTGCCGGATTGAAATACTGCGTCGGGACGCCTTCGATCACCTTGCCGTGGAAGTCCGGGTTCACATTCGGACGGATCGGATCGCGGCTGTCGCCATTATTGGTCGGGTTGTAGCCAAGCTGCGCCGTGAAGGGAAAGCCGGACTGCAGCGTCGCAATGCCGCTCACGCTCCAGCCGCGGATCACATGCCGCTGCCAGGCATTGCCGCCCTCATGCCCAAATGGCAGATCCCAGGTCCCGTTGATCACCGCCAGGTTGCGCACATCCGTCGAGGCCGGACCCCAGTCGAGCTTCGGCCGGTCGGGGAACATCACGAAGGCTGGGGCATTCGCGCCCACGCTCGTGTTCCACGCCGTGCCGTCGTCCAGGTTCTTCGACCACGTATAGACGCCGCGCAGCTGAAAGCCGTGGTCGAAGCGATGATTCACATCCACTTCGAGCCCGTGATACGCGCTGACTCCCTCGGAGATCCACGTTGTGGTGTTTGAGAGCGCAGGGTTCGCGTAGGCCGCGCCCGAGGGGTAGTAGACCGTGCCGTTCGCCAGCGTCGAGGGGCACGGCGATGCCGGGCAGATCGTCGGCACCGGCTCGTTCACATCCTCGGAGAGCATGTTGTGGTAGCCATGCGAGCCCACATAACCGAGGGTCAGAGATGTATTCGGCGCGATCTTCTGCTCGACGCTCAGCGACCACGAAAGCACAGTCGGCGTATACGCATCGGGTTGCACCCCGCTCGGCGAGACCTTGCTGCCCGAAGGCGGCGCGGCGCCCGGCGAGATCGAAAGCGAGCTCAGCGCCACAGATTTCAGCGTGTTCGTCGTGTTGTACGGCGCGGTCTGGTCCAGGCGATAGTCGAGGTTGTCGAGCAGCGCCCGGTAGATGCCGAAGCCCGCATGCACGACGGTATTCCCGTTTCTGGCCGGGTCCCAGGCGAGGCCCACGCGCGGCTCCGGCAGGAACTTCGCGCGATTCTTCGAGAGGGAGGAGTGGCCCACCGTCGGGTCGGTGTCGATCACGCCGTCTGTAAAGCCGTAGTTCGAGGCGCGATCGTGGGCCTCGTTCCAGCCATTGGTCGACTCGAAGCGGAAGCCCGCACGCAGCTCAAGATTCGGCCGCAGCTTGATCGTGTCCTGCGCGAAGCCTGCGCCTTCCAGTGAGCGCCAGTTCAGCTCGGTAGGCGACGGGACCGAGGTGAAGGTCGCGACCGTGCCCTCGAGAAACGTTGTCAGCGTCGTAAACGACGCCTGCCCGTACTGGTCCTGCGCCATGTTGTCGTTCGATTGGATCTGCTGCAGCCAGCCGCCGATCTCCACCTGGTGCTTGCCGCGGGTCCAGTAGACGTGGTCGTCATACGTATAAAGGTTGCGCGCCGTGCTCAGATTGCTGCCCGCATTGGTGCCCGCGCCGGTGATCGTCGAAGCGCCGTTGAGCGCCGTGCCGCCGCCGATCACGATTGCCCCGATTGGCCGCCCGGTGATCCAGCCCGGCAGATCGATAGGCGTGACGCCCGTGAACGCATAGGCCGCCCGCGAGAAGCCGAATCGCGCCGTATTTAGCAGCGTTGGCGTGAAGACATGCTGCTCCTGCACGCTCGCCACCTGCTCGCGCAGCGCCTCCACGTCCGAGCTGTAGGGGTTCGCCGTCGGTGTGTTCGCATCGCTGTCGTCCACCGTGTACACGCCGAAAAGGAGGTCCTTGTCCGAGATGTTCCAGTCCGCGCGCGAGGTGCCGAAGTCTTCGCGGATGGTCTGCAGCGGGCTGCTGTACGCCTCGCCGATACCGCTGCCGAGGTCGGGTCCGTTCTGCACTGGCCACAGCGCGAGCAGCGGAGCGGTTGCGGCATTTACGCCCACATGCGTCTCCGTTCCACTCGAATTCGGGATGTAGCCCAGGCGCGCTTCGTTATCCGGAACCAGCGTCACGTCACTCAGGTGCAGATTCTGCCGAAAGCCTTCGTAATTGCCGAAGAGAAAGACCTTGTTCTGCTTGATGGGGCCGCCCAGCGAGCCGCCGAACTGGTTGCGCTGAAACTCCGGAATGTCGGTCTGATCGAAGTAATTGCGCGCATCGAAGGCCGAGTTACGCAGGAACTCGAAGACCGAGCCGTGCAGCGTATTGGTGCCGGACGCGGTGACAATGCTCACCTGCGCGCCGGTGCGCTTGCCGTACTCCACGCCGTAATCGTCGGTCACCACGTTGAACTCGCGCACCGCGTCCACGCCCAGCAGCTGGCCGCTCGTGCCGCCCGGCGTCACATTGATCTCGGAGGCGCCGGTGTACTCCACGCCGTTGAGCAGGAAGATATTGTCCTGCGGGCGATGGCCGCTCACGGCGAACATGTTGCCTACTGCCGCATTCGATGTGCCCACGCCGCCGGAGCGCTGGTTCGAGTAGTTCACGATGGCCGGATTCAGCGTCATCAGCTCGTCGTAGCTGCGGCCGTTCAGTGGCATCTCTTTCACCTGACGTTCGTCGACAAGCCCGCGCGTCTGCTGGGTGGAGAGCTCGACCGCCTGCGGCGCAGCCGCGACCGTCACCTGCTGCTGCACCTGTCCGACTGAGAGCGCAAAGTCGATCGATGCGGATTGGCCGACGACCAGCCGCAAGCCATTCTGTGTGTTCGTCGTAAAGCCGTCGTGCGAGGCGGTGATCGCGTATGGTCCCACCGGCACCGAGGGCGCAACATAGCGCCCGGCCGCATCGGTGAGCACCTCGCGCGTCGCCCCCGTCTCCGTGTTGCGCACCTCGACGTGCGCTCCGGGAATGGCCGCTCCGGTCGCGTCATGCACGGTGCCGGAGATGGAGCCGCCCACCACCTGCGCGCCCAGCGGCGCGGCGAGGGTAAAGAGGACGAAAGCGGCAGCGAGGAGCGGTGACGGGATCCATCTATAGGTCGACACGGGTTTCTCCTGTGAAGCGGGAACATTGATGATCAACGGAAGATGAACAGCGGAAGAGCAGAGGGCGCGATCGGGAGATGCGGCTTCAACGGCAACAGCGCTGGCAAAGCGATGAAAGCGTGGGAACTGAGGGCATAAGCGGCTCTTCGGAAGGTAGGGAAAATGAAAAGCCGGGACGGAGGCGTCGCCGGCAGGGTCGAAAAAAGCTGGGAGTCAGCTAGAAGAGCAGGTCCGCCGGACACGAGAAGGCATGGAAGAAAAGTCGACAGGCCATCTCGCGGGCGCGAAACATAGGCTCGAATATAAGGTGGGTGCGCTACCGCGTCAAGCTGCCGTCATTGACAATCCCTACCCACTGCGCGACCCTGAAAGGGATGCCTTCGAACGCGACCACGACCGATTTTGCTATGCACGCCTGTTGTTGCGCGTGTTGTTGCTGCACGGCCGTGTGCTCCGTGAACGCATGATCGCATCGCAAGACCGCACTTCGATCTGTACTCCGAGCCCACTGCCTTCCCTGGTGAGTGGGTTTTTGCTTTTCGGGCTTTGTGCAACTTGCAGCGCCCCACGCCATCAGAGAACAAGAGACCAACGCAGGAAGACTTGCCAATGACCACCGCTGTTGCCGACATCGCCGAAGTTTCTCCCTCGCGGCTGAGCCATCTCAAGCTGCTCGAGGCCGAGAGCATCCATATCTTCCGCGAGGTTGCGTCCGAGTTTGAGAAGCCGGTGATGCTGTATTCCATCGGCAAAGACTCGTCGGTAATGCTGCGCCTCGCGCAGAAGGCCTTTTTCCCCGGCCCCATCCCGTTTCCGCTACTGCATGTCGATACCGGCTACAAGTTTCGCGAGATGATCGAGTTCCGCGACAACTACACGCGCGAGCTGGGACTCGACCTGCTGGTGTGGCGCAATGAAGGCGCGCTTGCCGATGGCGCGAACCCTGTCGATCTCGGCACGCAGCGCTGCTGCGGCCTGCTCAAGACCACCGCGCTGCTCGATGGTCTGCGCTACTACGGATTCGACGCCGCCTTCGGTGGCGCACGCCGCGATGAAGAGAAGTCGCGCGCAAAAGAGCGCATCTATTCCTTTCGGGACAAGGCCGGCCAGTGGGATCCGAAGGCGCAGCGCCCGGAGTTGTGGAACCTCTACAAC
>NZ_JASGFD010000076.1:0-17230 GCF_047605705.1 Silvibacterium sp.
CCGGGGCAGTGCCGACCTTGAGCTGGTGTTCTCCGGCGGTGGCGCCCTGCGCCATCATCTGTACCGTGGTAAACAGCTTCGCGCCGGAAGAGGCGCTTACCTCGTAGGCACCCTCCTGCACGGATGCGATATGGAAACTGCCATCGGACTGAACGCTGCTCGAAGCGGAGCTCAGTCCATCCTGCAGAGGCAGGAGCGTCACGCTCAGCGGCTGCGGAAGCGGCTCGCCGTGCGCCATCCCTATCTTGCCGGTGATCGCAGCCAGCGTGCCTGCAGCTCCCGCCGCTATAGAAGCATTGCCGGATGTCGCGTTGATGGCCGCGCTTCGATCTTCTCCGGTGCCGGGTTCGTGCATGTCGAAGGTGTACTGGCCGGGAGCCATGCTGGCGAGATCGATGGTCACGTTCTCGCCGCTGTCGTGATAGTCGGCCGTGATGCCTTCGAGAGGAAAGTCCTGCCCGAAGACGTTCTCATGCAGTCGGCCGATCTGTGGGCCCCGTCCGCTGGCATCCTTCGGCATGGTCAAGCGGACGTGCACGGCAGGCACGGCGTGCATGCTGAAGTTCACCTCCGTGTGATCGCCCGCCTTGAGTGGAATCGGCGTGGCCGCGCTCGCATCGGTTGTGTCCGGATAGTAGGCAGTGGCATAGGCCACGTCGAGCGGCGATTGCGGCGTGTCCTGCGGAGGATCGGCCACCAGCGCGACGGTGGTGTTTCCCGGCAGCGGGGTTAGGTAGCTGCGGTGCGTGTCCGTTGCATACCAGGGATGCGCCGTGGCGACGAGGTAGTAAACGCCCTCCGGCAGCCGCGGAAATTCATAATGTCCGAAATCGTCGACCTGCTGCGATCCCACCCGCAGAATCTTATCCCGGCCGCTCTCGCTCTCCTGCCGGTAGAGGCTCACCGAGCCCATGGTCACGGTGTCTCCGCTGTCGTCGGTGACGGTGCCGTAGAGCGTTGCCAGCGGCTTAAGTTCGACGCGCATGTCTGTAACTGCAGTCTCTGTGCCGATGACCACCGCGGCCTGCAGTTCTTCATGCGCGAGATATCCGCTCTGCAGGTAGCCTGCATGCGATGCCGCAAGATTGTAGCGTCCGGCAGGCACGTGCGCAAAGAGGAAGCGGCCGGTGGCGTCGGTCACCACGTCGACTACGGTCGCGGTCTGCCCTGCCTCTGGATTCGCTGCGGTGAGGGCCAGCTCGCAGCCCGCAAGCGGCTGCCCGGTCGCGGCGCTCACCACGACACCTCCAACAGCATGCGAGGCCTGCTGCGCGATCGCTGAAAGGGAAGCGAGGATCAAGAGTCCGGCCATCCACCTGGAGGCTGTTATAAGGCGCGTGCTCATTGGGAGCCACTCCCGCCCGCGCTTCCACCCGAGGTATGAATCACCTCGAGATCGGCGTGGGCCGTGCCGTTGGCCTCTACCTTCACCGTCTGTCCCTTGCCGGCAAACTGCGCCATCTGCTGCGCGTCCGAGGGCGAGATGTCCTGTGGCGTGTCGAAGGCAAGCACCTGATAGCTTCCCGGTGGAATGCCGCGATGCTTGAACGCTCCCTCGCCGGCGATATCCCACTGCATTTCCTGTACTGTGGGGAACTGCGGTACGAAGTAGACGAAGACCTTCTCCTGCTGAGCCCGATTGGCTGCCTGTCCCCCGGCAGGAGCCGATGCGCCTTGTCCGTCACCGGAGGCAGGCTGACCGTTTGCGCCGTCGTGCACCGTGCCCTCAATGGTGCCTCCATCGCCGCGCTGCGTGATCTCGATGGGGTGTGCCGCGCCGCCCGCGCCCACCACCAGAAATTCCGAGCCCAGCTCGGCACCGCCCTGCGATGCAGAGTTGATGTAGCCCGATAAGGGGCGGGCCACGAGCCGGTACCGGCCCGGCAAAACTCCCGGCATCTCGTACAGGTCCGCGTCTTCTGACTTCGAGACGTGGTGCAGAAACATCAGGGACGGTTCTTCGATGAACATGGAATCCGGGATCAGGGTTATCAGAACCCCTGCTGCGATGATCGAATCGTCTCCGCCTCCCATGATGCCGACGCCGTTCCCGTTCTTTGGATCGAACTCCCGATGCACGCGAACCTGCAGAGGAGCCAGCGGCAGCACGGAAGCCCGGGTGGTGATGGGCGCTCCGGCGACAGTGAGGTCCACGGAGCCGACTGCCTCTCTGCCGCGGACCTGCACGCGGTAGCGGCCATTCGGCAGGCTGAGTTCGAGCGCGCCCCGGGCTGGATTCCAATGCGCGCTCTCTTCGACCCTGCGGCCCGCAGCATCGAGAACAATCGCGCCGTAGCCGCTCTGCTCCGCCGGCCCGGCGGGCAGGATCGTAACCGGATAGAACGGTTGCCGCGCCAGCTGGAAATCGGATTCGGCCTGCTGGCCGGGCTGCAGCGTGAGCGTGCCCGCCGCTTCGGCATCGGTCACGCCGGGATAATACTGCGTGCCGTAGCCTGTGCTCGTCGCTCTGCCTGAAGCAGCTTCGTGATGGACCGGCTCAGTCTGCAGAAGGTAATCGGCCGGCGCGGGCAGTTCGCCGAAGCGGAACGCGCCTTCGCTGTCTGTCTCCACGGATTTTGTCAGCACCCAGCGGAGATAGCCTTTCACTACATGGTGGGCATAGAGGTTCACCCGCACGCCGTCGGGATCGTCGTCGGCAGCGAGCGTTACCCGGCCACTGATGCTTCCAAATGGGATCAGTGTGAAGCTCAGCGGAGCCATGCCCGCGGCAATGTGTATGGAGTTGCCGACAGCGAGTGTCGCGGTCTCGTGGCCCGGCATGTGATAGCCCGGCCGACGCAGTTCGATAAGGGTATCGCCCGCAGGCAGATGCAATTCGAAGTGCCCGTCATTGTCGGTGAGCGTCGCATCCTCGTGCGCGTTCACCAGGACTCTCGCGATGGGCTGGTGGGAGACGCCGTCGACCACCGTGCCCTCGACCGTGATGGGCGCGTCCGCGTCCTGCTGCGCATGGCAGAAGGGCTGGACGAGACCGCACACGAGCGCGGCAAGCCATAAGCCTCGATTGCTCTTCAACCTGGAGAACACGGGAGCAGATTCCTGCGGCCATTGTCCGAGGCGGATGGAAACGCGTCCAGTTATTTTTTCCTAAGAGGAATAAAGAGCAGCGGGCGCACGCCGTGCGATCCCGGGAAGGCGAAGCGTGAGGTTGCAGGTTCTCCGTTCCGATGCGAAAGGGTGCCCCATCCAAGCTTGGGGGGAAGGCAGGGATCTTGGCCTGCTATTCCGCTGCGGAGCGGACAAACAGCAGGTTCCTCCGCTGCGCGGCCTGCGGCCGCTCCGGTCGGAATGACAACAGGAGCTTGAGGGAGACCTGTTTACGCCAGCGCGCCTTCAGTAAAGGCGCTCGCGGGCAGCTCGAGTTCTTCAGCGTCGGCAATGGGATCTGCCTGGCGGGCATCGCGCTCGGTAAAGAACTTCTCGATGACGCCAAGAACCGCTTCGCCCTTGCGCTGCTCGTAGATGGCTTTGCGCAGCGCGCCGCCACCGGAGACGCCGTGGGTAAACCAGGTGGCGAACTGCTTCATCTTGCCGACCACCTCGCGTCCGCTGCCGCCCACGCCGTTCTCGTCCGGAGCCTCGGCGGCGATCAGCATTTCGAAGTAGGTGCGGATCATGCGATAGCGGTCCAGTTCGGTCGGCTGGTCGTAGCGGCCGGTGGCCGTGTACTGCGCAATCTGGCGGAAAACCCAGGGGTTCGACGGCGCGGCGCGGCCGATCATCACCGCATCGCAGCCAGTCTCGGCGACCATCGCTGCGGCGTCCTCGGGCGTGCGGATATCGCCGTTGCCGATGACAGGGATCTTCACCGCATCCTTCACCGCGGCGATCCACTCCCAGCGCGCCTGGCCGGAATAGCCCTGCTCGCGGGTGCGGGCGTGCAGCGCGACGGAGGCGAGGCCCATGTCCTCGGCCATCTTCGCCAGCTCCACGCAGACGATGTTCGAGTCATTCCAGCCCATGCGGAACTTGACGGTGAACGGAATAGTGACGGCCTTGCGCACCTCGGCGAAGATCTTCTGGATGTGCGGGAGATCGCGCAGCAGGCCGCTGCCGCCGTTGCAGGCGACAACGCGCTTGGCCGGGCAGCCCAGGTTCAGGTCGACCATGTCGAAGCCGGTGTCCTGGATGATGCGCGCGGCATCGGCCAGCGTGGCCGGGTTCGAACCGAAGATCTGGGCGGAGATGGGGTGTTCGTCGTCGTAATACGTCAGGTACCGCTTGCGCTTGGATTCGCGCATGCGCGAGAGGCCGTCCGCGGAGGTGAACTCGGTCATCAGCAGGCCACAGCCCGACTGCTGGTTCGAGATCTCGGCGTCGACGTCGCTGGTGGCGACGTCCCCGGCCGTTTCGGACGTGAACAGGCTGGCATTGCGGATGAAGCGGCGGAAGACCGTATCGGTGACGCCTGCCATTGGCGCGAGCACCGTCGCCGGGGCCACCTGCACGCCGCCGACCGACAGCACCGCGGGCACGCGCGCCGTCTCCGGCATCGCATGCTCGATGGGGTCGTCCCAGTCCTTCTTCATGACCTGCTTTTTCATACGCTTACAAGCGAAAGCCCCCGCCGCAGCGGAGGCTTTCCGAATGCGTGATGCGCGGGCTTAGTTGGCCGCGGTTTCCGGCTTCGCGTACTTGCGGCGGAAGCGCTCGATACGGCCGGCGGTGTCCACGAGCTTCTGCTTGCCCGTAAAGAACGGGTGGCAGGCCGAGCAGATTTCGACGTGGATGTCGCCCTTGTGGGTCGAGCGGGTCGCGAAGCTCTCGCCACAGGCGCAGACGACGCGAATTTCGTTATTGGTGGGATGGATTCCGGCTTTAGGCATGGCTCTCGTTAAACCTTTCCTGCAATTCTCCTATTTTAAGGGCGATTGCTTTGTCGTTGCAAGAATTGGATTCGAGAAAGGGCGTAAAGATTCAGGCCGGCTGGGCTTGTGCCCGGCTGTTCCGCCGCTGGTGGTGGACAGAATCTGATAGGGCCAATGCCAGGCAAAGCGGATGGCATAAAAGGAAATAGCCCACCTGCTTGGCGGGGCACGCCCGTAGCTGAAACGCGCCCCACCCATCCGCCATAAAAATTTCTCAGCTGCTCGTAGCTGTCGCAATCGGCAGATAGATATTGAAGCTCGCAGTGTAGCCGGCCGAGTCGCTGCCGCTGAGAGTCAGCAGCGTGGTGCCGTCTTCCTGCTCGGAGTAGACGCGGTCGGTGGCGTTGGTCGTGGAGTTGGTGCCCTCGGCGTCGTAGGGGGAGACGGAGGTCGCGAGCGTATCGATCAGGTCCTCGTCGAAGAAGACCTGCATGGTATTGGTGGCGCCGCTCGAGGAGTCGTCATAGGTCGAGCGCAGCCGGAAGTGAATGTGCGTGGTGCGGCCCGAGTACCAGCCGGGGATGATCGTGGTGAAGCTGACCTTGCCGGTCGAATCGGTGATCTGGTAGCCGCGCAGCCAGCTTTCGTCCGTGGTGGATTCGCTGGACTCAGCGGAGTAGATCCCCGACGCGTTGCAATGCCAGATGTCGACCTGCACGTTTTCCATGGCGGCACAGCTGTTTTCCGTGTCAAAGACGTAGAGCGTCAGCGTGAGCCCGACGCCGGACTGCGAGCTGGTGCCGTCCAGGTTGGTCAGGATGTTGCTGCGGTTATAGCCCGAGGCGCTGTCGTCGACAAAGTAGGGGCCTTCCTCGCCTTCGAGCGTTTCGCTGCATGTGGTCGCCGTGGTTACATTCACCGATACGGCAGACGAGGTGCTGCTCGCATAATCGGTGCTGCCTGTATAGGTCGCAGTGAGCGAGTGCGTGCCGGTGCTCGAGAAGCTGGTGGAGAGTGTGGCCGTGCCGGAGCTGAGCGTGCCGCTGCCAAGAGAGCTCGAGTCGTCGTAGAACTTTACAGTGCCGGTGGCTGCGGAAGGCGAGACGGTTGCCGTGAGCGTGACGGATGTGCCTTCGTTGACGCTGCTGGATGAGGCCGAGAGCGATGTGGTGGTTGCAGTCGCGCTGTCGCTCGATGAGGTGGTCGATTCCTTGCCGGTAGAGCCGCAGCCGGCTGCGACAGCGAGTGCGCTCATGCCCATGAGGCGCATCGCGGCGCGGCGATTGACCACTTTCCATACGGCAAGCCGGGGATCGAGGGGAGGGCACCATTCATGATGATCCTCCCCTTGTTCTTCCGCGGCTTGTTTGTTCCTGTGTTCGGTTTCACTGCTCATTCGCTACCTCCGTGCTGAGCTCTTTCAGCAGCCACTAGACGGCGGCGAAAATGGTGACGTTCGCTGAAAATTCATGGAAATACCATGGCAGCGCTTCATTCCGTTCACGCGGAAGGAGAGGTTGCGCTACCCTTGGCATTCCGCTGCAGGAAGGACCTCGTACGCCATGAAAATTGCCGCTCTCGCGCTCTGTCTCCTGCCCTCGCTGGCTATAGCCCAAACGTCAGCACAGGCCGCGCCGCGGGCCGACGCGAGCTACATCGCGCCTGACGGCACGGCACATGTCTCGCGCATTGTGCCGGTGCCGACCACCATTAGCCCAGAGGCGCAGAAGATGCTGGCGAAGCCCATGTCTGACGCGAGAAAGCCGCAAACACTGGCCGAACGTCGCGCAGGGACGAATGAATGGCAGGCGCGCGCCGGGGCGGCGTCGAAGGCTGCTTATCCGGTCGATATCCAGAAGGACACCCTCGCCGGTGTGCCGGTATTGCGCGTGACGCCTCCAACTATCGGCGCGGGCAAAGAGGATCGCGTGCTGATGTGCGTGCACGGCGGCGGTTTCAATGTCGATTCCGGCTCGCTGACCGAGAGCATCCCCATCGCCAGCCTCACGCAGACGCGCGTGGTCTCGGTGCTCTATCGCCTTGCGCCGGAGCATCCGTTTCCGGCGGCGGTCGATGACACCATTGCCGTCTATAAAGAGCTGCTGAAAACCCACAAGCCGGGAGAGATCGCGCTCTATGGCACCTCGGCCGGAGCGATCCTGACCGCCGAGGTGGCTGCCCAGATGAAGAAGCTGGGCTTGCCGATGCCTGGCGCGCTCGGCGTCTTCTCCGGTCTGGGTGATTTCAGCCAGCCGACCGACTCCATCAACATGTACGCGCTAAACGGTCTGTCCGGACCGCTCTCACCCTCGGAACCCGGTGCCTTCGACAAGGAATACATCACATCGACCGATCCGAAGAATCCGGTCCTCTCGCCGCTCTATGCTGACGTGCACGGCTTCCCGCCGACGCTTTTTATCACCAGCGGACGCGACGCCGAGCTGAGTGGAACGACCATCCTGCAGCGGCATTTCTATGAATCTGGCGTGGATGCGCCGCTGATTGTCTTCGAGGCCCTGCCGCACGCCTTCTGGAACGACGTGAGCCTCCCAGAATCGCGCGAGGCCTACAAGGTGATGGCGGATTTCTTCGACTCGCGGCTGGGACGGTAGGCCTCACGCCAGCAAAATTCGTTGTCATTCCGACCGGAGCGAAGCGCAGTGGAGGAACCTGCTGTTCTCTTTGCTTTGGCAGATATCCACATCTTTCCAATGAGGCGAATTTGGAATTCTGCACCGAATCTCAGGATTTTCCACCCCGCGCAGAGTTCCTCTCGGCCTGCGATACTGGATAAGTCATGACTGAGCCCTGTCCCAAATGCGATGGCATGGGCATGGTGGTCGTTCTCAAGGACGATGGCCGCCGTATTGCCGAGCGCTGTGACTGCCGTTTCGAGCGGCGGCGGCTCTCGCTTCTGGGACGGGCCGGTATTCCCAAGCGCTATGAGCATTGCGCGCTCGAGACCTACGCCCTGTTTCCGCAGGCGGACTCCTCGCTGCGTGCAGCCTACATGATGGCGCAGCGCTTCGTGGGAGATTATCCGCTGGGCACCGATGGCAGGGGTCTGCTGCTCACCGGCTCCATCGGCGTGGGCAAGACGCATCTGTCCGTCGGCATGCTGCAGGCGCTCATCACCGAGAAAGGCGTGCGCGGTCTTTTCTGTGATTATCGTGAGCTGCTCAAGGAGATTCAGCACTCCTACAACCCGCAGGTGGCGACCACCGAGCTCGATATCCTGCGCCCGGTCTTCGAGGCCGAGGTGCTGGTGCTCGATGAACTGGGTGCTTCGAAGCCGACCGAGTGGGTATGGGATACGGTCGCGCACATCCTGAACACGCGCTACAACGACAAGCGCACGACCATCATCACGACGAACTATCCTGACGCGGCTCCGGGTGGTGCAGGCGGTGCTGCCACCGGCGCGCAGCGCGCCATGCGCGAAGAATCACTCGGTGATCGTATTGGCGAACGCATGCGCTCGCGCCTTGCCGAGATGTGCGTGACCATCGAGATGCGTGGCGACGACTTCCGGCAGAAGGCCGGACGCGCCCGCTTCGCCTGACTGCTTCGCGCAGGGCGAATCGCCTTCGGCACGCGCTCCCGCTGGTCGCGAATGAAGCGTTTCTCTGTTGCCTAACTCGATAATTTCTTTCCTCGTTCAGGATTGCTATCTTGGCTGCACCCCCATATGTCCAGATAACAGGCCGGTGTTTCTTGCTCAGAAAGTTCGTATCTGCCCTTTCGTGTGTCTCTCTTCTCTCTGCCAGCACCTGCCTTGTAGCGCAGGATAAGTCCGCCTCGCCATCTCCGCCTGCTCCTGCGGGCACGGCTCCGAACGCGCAGCCGCAACAGCCACCCAAACCGAATACCCTGCTGGACGGTACGCCGATCAAGTTGAAGCTTGGCCGCACGCTATCTTCCGCCGACGCCAAGGTGGGGGACGAGGTGGATTTCGAGGTTTTGGAAGAAATCCGTGTCGATGGACAGGTGGCGATTCCCAAAGGCGGACTCGCATTGGCGACCGTCACGGAAGCCGAGCACAAGAAGAGCATGGGCCGGGCCGGCAAGCTCAACGTAAATATCGACAGCGTGCGCCTTGTCGACGGAGAGAAGGTCGCGCTGCGCGCTACCGAGGGCGGCAAGGGCGGAGGCCATGTCGGAGCCATGACGGGCGCCATGGTGGCGACGGGCATCGTGTTCTTTCCTGCCGCGCCGCTCTTTCTGTTTATTCACGGCAAGGACGTCACCATTCCCAAGGGAACGGAGGTCACTGCCTATGTCGATGGAGACCTGGTGATCGATATGGCGAAGATCAGCCCTGCATCGGCTCCTGCCACGGTTGCCCAGGCTGCGACATCGCAGCTCGCCATCGACGCCAACGTGCCCAACTGCGATATCGAAGTCGATGGAGCATTCGTCGGAAACACGCCGTCGCAGATCTCGCTCGCATATGGAAAGCATGAGATCGCGGTGAAGAAGGCAGGTTATGAGGCGTGGACGAAGTCCATGATGGTGTCTGGCCCGAGCATCCATCTGCAGGCACAGCTGACAGCCTCCAGCGCCGCGACCACACCTGCCCCATCGCAGGAGAGAAAGCAGGAGTAGCTCTTCTTACTCCAGCACCATCTCCGCCTCTGCGCGTCCCGTCGTCGTCAGCACGACGGCGGCAGCGAGGATCAGCGCGCCTCCGGCCCACACCCATGGGCCGAGGCGGTCGCCCATCAGTTCCACGCCAAGGATGGAGCCCAGCGCAGGCTCGATGTTGAGGAAGACGCCTGCGCGTGAGGCCGGTACGCGGCCGATGCCCCAGTTCCAGAGGAATGTGGTGACAGCGGTGCAGAAGAGCCCGCTCATGACGAGTGCGAACCATGCCCTTCCTCTGACGGCGTGAACCGGCGGCCAGCCGGCGAAGGGAACGACGATGAGCGCCAGCATGATTACGCCCGCGAGAATGCCCCACGAGGTGATCGTGAGCGCGGCATGGCGCTGCATCAGGTGGCGGTTGATTAATAGAAATCCAAGCGCGATGATCAGCGAGAGGACAACGAGCAGGTCGCCCGCAAGTGTCGGCCCATGTCCTGCCATCTGCTGTCCGCCGCCACGCACGCTGCTGAGGGTGATGAGCGTGACCCCCGCCGCGGAGCCGGCAAGTGCGAGCCATCCCTTGATATCAAGATGTTCGTGCGTGAAGAGAACCGCCCCGACCGCAAGGATCACCGGCATGGTTCCCACCATGAGCGCGGCATGGCTGACGGTGGTCAGCGAAAGTCCCCAGAACTGCAGCAGGAACTGGACCGGAATCCCGAGAAAGCTTGCCAGCAGGAGCAGCTGCCACTCGCGGCGATTGAGCCTGGGGCGGCGCATCAGCGGCACCAGCCCGAGCAGCGCGAAGAGGAAGCGGTAGAAGACCATGTGGCCCACGTTCATCGCCGTGAGCGCGATCTTGCCGAAGTAGAAGCCCGTGCCCCAGAGCGCTCCCGCCAGCGCGCAGGCTCCATAGCCGAGCGCGGTGCTCGTCGAGCGGGATGGTAGAGTTTGCGATGCGGCGGGCACAGGTGCTTCCTTCAGTGGGAGAGTGTGCTTTCAGGATATCTGCTTCGGATGTCTGTTTCGCGCAAAACGAAGAGAGCGCTGGTGAGGGCGCTCTCTCTGTGCTTGTGATGTGGGCCTTTGGTCATCCCACGTCTCAGAATCGAGACGTGGGGCACCCGGGGTTCTCCAGGAACAGGCGAGGATCAGGGTGCCCCGTCCAAGCTTCGCTTGGGCGGGAGGGTGCAAATTCAAGCAGGCAAAACCGCAGGTTCCTCCACTGCGCGAGACAAAAGACGTCTCGCTTCGATCGGAATGACAGCAGTTTTTCTGTCTGCCATCCGCAGACCTCGCTCGCGATCAAAGGGAGCGGAGGCCGAAGGCGAGTCGCCCTGCGCGCAGCAGCGTCCGCCTGGACGGCCAGTCCTACCAGACGGAGCAGCGGGTGGCCAGGGCCATGGGCTGTCCTGTCTTGCAGGCGAAGGCTTTCTGGAACTGTGGCAGGTTGACGACCACGCCGTTCACGCGGAACTCTTCGGGTGAGTGCGGGTCGGTCTGCACGCGGAGCTTCAGATTTTCGGGCCGGTTGTTCTGGCACCAGCCCTGTCCGTAGGAGACGAAGAACTGCTGCTCGGGCGTAAGTCCGCCGTATTCGGGTTCACCCTTCTTCGTTGTGTCCACGCCTGCTTTCTGCGCACGGTCGAGATAGGCAAGAAACGCAAGCTTGATGCCGCCGAGATCGGCAAGGTTTTCGCCCAGCGTGAGCTGTCCGTTCACGTGCAGATCGCCTACCGCGACGAAGCTGTTGAACTCGTTCACCACGCAGTCGGCGCGTTCGGTGAACTGCTTGCCGTCTTCCGGAGTCCACCAGTTGAGCAGGTTGCCCTTGGCGTCGAACTGGCGGCCTTCATCGTCGAAGCCGTGCGTAAGCTCATGGCCGATGACGCCGCCCGCGTCGCCGTAGTTCACCGCATCATCCTGCTTCGCGTCGAAATAGGGAGGCTGCAGGATGCCGGCCGGGAAGTTGATGTCGTTCATCTGCGGGTTGTAGTACGCGTTCACGGTCGGTGGACTCATATCCCACTCGCCGTGATCGACAGGCTTGCCAATCTTCGCGATCTCGCGGCGCGTCTCGAAGCTGTCTGCGCGCTGGGCGTTGCCGAGCGCGTCACCGCGCTTCACCTCGAGCGAGGAATAGTCGCGCCACTTGTCGGGATAGCCGATCTTGTTGGCTACGCCGTGCAGCTTCTCCTTGGCGCGCACCTTCGTCTGCGCGCTCATCCATGAGAGCTGGTCGATATCGCGCTCCATGGCGGCTTCGATATCCTTCGTCAGCTCGAGCGTGCGGGCCTTGTCCGCCGGGCTGAAGCGCTGCTCTACGTAAACCTGGCCGAGCGCCTCGCCGAGCGCACCGTCGACGGCGCGTGTGCACCGCTTCCAGCGCGGCTGCTGTTCCGGCTGGCCGGAGAGGATGCGTCCGTAAAAGGCAAAGTCTTCTTCGTCGAGCGCATGGGGCAGAGCGGTCGATGGCAGCTGGCGGATCGCTGTCCACCGCAGGTAGGTCTTGAGGTCGTCGAGGCTGGTCGTGCCCAGCAGCTTGTTCAGGGCTTCGAAGTAGGCCGGTGTCGTGACGTTCAGCGACGTGACTGTGGGCGTGTCGACGCCATGCAGGAAGCGGTCGAAGGCGAAGTTAGGCAGCGAGCCGTCGAAGGCCGTGAGTTCCGTCTTGTGATACACGTTTTGCGGATCGCGCCGATCGACAGTGCTGAGGGAAGCGGCGGCCAGCGCCGTTTCCAGGCGCAGCACGGTCGCGGCATCGGTGGCTGCCTTGTCGCTGCTTTCGCCCAGCAGCACAAAGCTCTTCGCAATGTGTTCCTGATATTGCTGGCGCAGCTTCACGGAGTCGGCATCGGTGCGGTCGTAATAGCCTTTCTCCGGCAGGCCGAGCTGCTGCTGATCCACTTCCGCAATCACCTGGGTCGCGTCCTTGTAGTCCTGATCGCTGCCAAAGTTGAAGAAAGAGGAGATGCCCTGTGCCTGCAGCCATCCAGTCAGAGTGGCCAGGTCCTGCTTTGAGC
Organism: Silvibacterium sp.; assembly: GCF_047605705.1. Classification (NCBI taxonomy): domain Bacteria; kingdom Pseudomonadati; phylum Acidobacteriota; class Terriglobia; order Terriglobales; family Acidobacteriaceae; genus Silvibacterium; species Silvibacterium sp. The sequence continues at coordinate 12,437 of NZ_JASGFD010000076.1, forward strand.
TGAGAGCGTCAATCCGCGCGAGCACGGGCTGGATCGGCGTCAACCCGGCGCTATCGATGGCGGAGGTGTCCATGCATGTGGCGTAGTAGTCGCCGATTTTCTGTTCGTTCGGCGTGCGGCCTGCGTTGTTCGCGGCGGCCTTCTCCAGGATGGCCTTGAGCACCAGTTCGTTCTGATCCATCAGCTCGGAGTCGCGTCCGTAGCTGGAGCGGTCGGCAGGGATAGGGTTCTGCTTCAGCCAGCCGCCGCAGGAATACTGGTAGAAGTTCACGCAGGGATCGACGCTGGTGTCCATCAGTTTCGGATCGAGCGCCTTGAGTGTCTTGGCTTCGGGCGCAGACTGCGCATGCAGGGCGGGAGCGAGGGAGAGGGCGAGTGCCGCGGCAGCCAGCCGCGCGGGAAACGGCAGAGTCATACAAAACCTCGGGAGTGAAGAAAGCCGTAAGCGATCGTGCGGGAACCGTTTGGAAATCGCTTTTGGGCAAGTCTAACAAGCGAAGCACTGCTCCGGCACCCGGCCCGCGCCACCCTGGCACCCGTCCTGAAGCGCTACGGCAGGCGAGGAAAATCGTCTCGATTTGCCACCGGCGTCCGCTCCGCAGAGAATGCTGTTCATGGCTGCCCGCCTGTCCTGGACATCTCCTACGCTTCCGGCTTTTTTCGCTCTGCTCGCGCTCGCGCCGACGCTGCACGGAGCCGCTGTCAAAATGGACTCGAAGGCCCGTGTGGCGCAGGATATGGCGCCGGCGGTGCGAATCCCCGTGGAGCCTCTCGGCTTTTCGGCTCCGAGCCGCTTCTATCTCACCGCCCGTTTTTCCTCCTTGACCCTGGACTTCATCGACGCAGACCACCTGCTCTTCACCTTTCGCAAAGGGGGCCTGCTGCAGCGCGAGCCGAATGACCCCAATGACGACATGGACCAGATCATCCACGCGCTGGTGCTGGAGGCGTCGACGGGCAAGGTCGTCAACGAGACGGTCTGGCGGATGCACGATCGCGAGGCATACCTCTGGGCGCTCGGCGATGGCAAATTCCTCGTGCGGCAGCGCAATCAGCTCTACCGGACCGACGAGAAGTTGCAACTGCGTCCGTTCCTGCACACGGACTCGGAGATCCAGGCAATCAGTGTGTCGCCCACGCATCGGCTGATGGCGGTCGAGTATGCGAAGTACGAGCAGGAGCCGCAGACGGAGAAAGCGCCCGAAGCCGACGCCGCCAAGCCGATGCAGGCCCCCACGCTCGGGCCGGACGCGCCTCACCTGGATGCGGAGCTGCCTCAGACGGAGCGGCATAAGTCGACCGACATCCTGATCGTGAAGCTGCCCGAGGCGCAGGCGATCGCCCGCACGCACACACGTGCTCCAGTGAACCTCCCCATGCTGGCGGATGGCCTGGTGATCGCGGTCGAAGGCACGAAGCCTGACCAGTGGGTGGTGCAGACCTCGCCGTTTCATGGTGAGAGCGCAAAAATTGGCGAGATGCAATCCGCGTGCGCCCCCACGCTGACCGCACTGAGCGAAACCGAAACGATGGTCACAGGCTGCCCCGGAGGAGGAAGCGACCACTCCGTGACGGTCTTTTCCACGATGGGCGGTGTCCTCTGGCAGGATCGCTGGCAGCCACGCTACATCTGGCCGACCTTCGCTTTTGCGGAGAATGGGACGCGCTTTGCCTACGGCTCACTCGAGATCAATCACGCCGTCAGCACGCTCGATCCGGTCGGTGAGGACGATGTGATCGGTCAGCCGGTGGGCGTCTTCGACACGCAGACAGGCAAGCTGGAGCTGGTGAAGGCTGCGTCGCCCGAGATCAGCGCCGGGCACAACTACGCGCTCTCAGCCGATGGGCGCGAATTCGCCATCCTGCGCGAGGGCGCGATCGAGATCTACCATCTGCCGCCGGCTCCCGGAACGCCGCCCCAGCTGACGCCACCGGCCCAGGCCCACAGGTAGGGCATAGTAGGCTCTATTGCTTTGGAAAGAAGCGAGCTCCTAATGCGAAGGCACCGGCAAGGACCGTGACAATCGCTCCAAGAAGAGCCCAGAGCTGACTCGTTTTCAAATTGGTGAGCAGCTGTCCGACGGTGATCTGAGATGGGTCAATGGCGGGCGGATGTGCTTCCTGGTTTTGCAGGCTGTTTTCTTCCACCTTCTGCTTCCAGCTGGAGAGCACCCCGTTGAATTCGATAGAGGTGAGCGAGCTGGTGCTGAGTGGCAATCTTTGCACATACCAGTCGTATCCATGTTCGAGGAGGCCTTCTTCTTTTACTCCTGTTTGAACAATCACCAGGAGAGGAATATGCGAGGTGTATGCCATGGCCGCCTCGATCTGGTTCCATGGAGTCGACAGGCATAATTCTGAGAGTTGGGTTTGGCGAGGGCCGCCTCGCATCTCGATTCCCGAGGGGAAATAGGTTCGCTCTAATGCGATGATGACGGCTCCCGTGCAGCGCTTCATGAGGGTTGTCACCGTCCTAAGGGGAGCATCGACGCTGAACGTGTCTCTTCCCACAGTGTGGGGTATAAGTCCCTCTGCTCGGAGGCGTGCTTCTACCGCACACACAAACTCTTCTTGTTGCGGGCCGGACGTACTGCCAACGCTGACGAAGATGTGCTGCTCGGGAGGCATGCGGCAGAATGCTACATCGAGCGCAATGGAAAAGCTCTAAAAATAATCTCTTGTCTTTGCGGTGCACCTTTCCTCCTTCTTCGGTGCCTTCACTCCTCGCAGCTGCGAACTTCAGCGTCTGCTTCTGCCCAGCCCGCCTTCCAGGCGTCCGAGGCGTCGATCGGGATTGGACAATTGCTCCAGCGGGCCTCGTATCCATGCAGGTGTTCGATGCGTATCCGCTCCCGCTCTTCGATGGAGCGGAGTGCCGCGCTCTTCCTGGCCGTGCGATACGGGTCTGCTTCTCCGTAGGAGGTCATCATCGGAGGGAGCGTCCGAGGCGTATCCGTGCGTACAGCATGGTTCGGAATGATCTCGGCATCGAGATCGGGACTCATGCAAAAGTGGGTGCGCTCCACGGAGTTGAGCTGCGATTCCTCGGGCCTCGAGGCAATCGTCTTACCGCACACCCTGCAGATGGAATCGTAGTAACGGCTGAACTTGTTGAATCGATGAACAAAACCTGGGTTGGAGCTGAAGATGATCATCCTGGGAATCCAATCGATGCAAAGACCGCAAAAATGCGCATGCATGGTCACAGGAGCAGGCTGTGGTTCCATGCAGTCAGAGCAAAGACGTCCAGGGGGAGTGGAAGGCGGGGAGGGCAGGGCCTTCTCGGCGTCGGGTTCATCTTATCCGTGCCCGATGGACAACACGGACGATCTTCTTCCATCGCCGGCGCCGTTGTTTGTCCGGTCAAAAAGGCCGCAGGTTATCGCTTAACGCAATTCCGAAAGATGATCTCCCGGCAGATTGGGGCGCAGGAGATCGATGCGTGCGTCAAATTTAGTAGGAGTGGTTCGAAAGACCTTCCGCTTCGGTGCTCGGAATCACGCAGGGGTGGCCGCGTTCAAGGAATTCGAGCTGCGCTTCCCGGGGAGCGGAAGCGACCGTGGTGCCGCAGGTTCGACAGATCGAATCGTAGTTCGAGCTGAAGCGATTCAAGCGCCGGATAAAGTTGGTGTTAGTCGTCGACAGAATAGCCAATTTGGGGGTCTCCGGAAGCTTGGATGCGCAGGGCCGCAAGCAGATCATAGCGAGTCCAAAGCGCATTTTGAGTAGGGCGATATCACCGGCGATATCTTCAAAAAAGCGGGCTATTTGGGAGGATTTTTGATCCTGCGGAAGCCTGTTTCGAAGGGGATGGGCTGCAGAAAGACGTTGCAATCCAGGCTCTATATCCCAAATGGGAGACGCGGCCCTCAAGGCATTCGGGATAGGCTTTCGCCAGCATTACCCTAAGCGGGGCCAATTTTGACAAGATTGGCCCATTTTTTTCTTTGGATTGTTCCTTTCCGGCGCGCCTGTCTCTTCTTTCCCGGAGGCGCATTGTGTTCGCGGGATTCTGCCCCGAAAGCACCTCCCTAAACGCCTCGTTGACCCGCCAGAGTTGGCTTCCTACAATAAAAGAGGAGTCGTCTATACACAATGAGGTAATCTCGTCCGCTGGAGCGATCACCCCTGTTCCGGCGTAAGGTGAGTGAAGGGGACGCCATGCCGTCGGATCTGCGAATCAGCCCGCGAGAGCGGCTGGTTCTCACGTCGATCATCGAGAGCTACATTGCCACCGGGCAGCCGGTCGGCTCGGGCGCGGTCGCGCGCCAGCTCGGAAACAAAGAGGGCATGAGCGCGGCGACCATCCGCAACCTCATGGCTTCGCTCGATGAGGCCGGGCTGCTCGATCAGCCGCATACCTCGGCCGGACGCATTCCCACCCCGCAGGCATTTCGTTTCTACGTGGAGCAGCTGGCCTCGCCGGCGCGGCTGGGACCGCTGGCTCCGGAACGCATCGAGCAGATTCACGGCACCTTCGCCGGGGTAAATACGAGCCAGCAGTTCCTGGAGAAGACTTCGCATCTTCTGGCACTCATTTCGAGCGGTGTGGGCGTGGCCGTCTCCACGGCATCCGAGACCTATACCCTAGAGCACATTCATTTTTCGCGGCTCGGCGCAGGGCGCGTGCTGGCGGTGGTGGTCACCATGGAAGGCACAGTGCAGGATCGCGCGCTTGCGCTCGACCGCGATCTTTCGCTTGCCGAACTCGAGTTCTCCTCGCGCTACCTGAATGAGAACTTCCACGGCTGGGCCATCAACCGCATCCAGGCGGAGCTGGCGCGGCGGCTCGAG